>DASUYB010000199.1 GCA_036377595.1 Longimicrobium sp.
GCACGCAACGATGGCGAGAGTACCTCGCCGCTGGCCTCGAGTTGCTCGACTATGCTCATGAGCCACAATATGTAGTGGCCAACATGAACGAAGTCCACAACTTTCGCGCATGGCCCCTGAACGGTTACCTCGCGGCTACAAAAACACGCAGTCCGCCTTCGCGGACTTCATATCTGCCCGAACGAAAACGCGTCCGCGGAAACCATCTCCCGGACGCGTTTCGTTTGTGATCCATCCCAATCACACCGACCCGTCGACCGCATCGATGCGAAGTCTGCGAAGGCGGACTGTGTGTCGTTGTAGCCGCGACTTCTTCAGTCGCATCGTCTCGCACCGAATCACATCAAAATCCCCAACCGTCGAGCATCTCACGCCACCGCCTTCGGCTTATCACTCGGGGAATCTGCCGCGGCGAGGCCGACCCGGCTGCGCCACCGCCCGTACGCGAAGTAGATCACCATCCCCATCGCCAGCCACACGAACAGCCGCGTCCAGGTGGCGCCGGGGAGCGACACCATCTGCGCCACGCAGGAGATGATCGCCAGGATCGGCACCCACGGCATCCACGGGGTGCGGAAAGGGCGCTCCAGCTCTGGCCGCGAGCGGCGCAGCACCAGCACACCCACGCTCACCAGCACGAACGCCAGCAGCGTGCCGATGCTCACCAGCTGGCTCAGCACGCTGATCGGCAGCAGCCCGGCCGCGACGGAGACGACGCAGCCGGTGATGGCCGTGCTCACATGCGGCGTGCGCCAGCGCGGGTGCACGCGCCCGAACGCGCCCGGCAGCAGCCCGTCGCGGCTCATGGTGAAGAAGATCCGCGTCTGCCCCAGCAGCGTCACTAGCATGGTGCTGAACAGGCCGAAGAGCGCGCTGATCTTGATCACGGGCGAGAGCCACGTCAGCCCCGTCGAGTCGATCCCCACCGCCAGCGGGTCGGGCACGTTCAGCCGCGAGTAGGGGACGATGCCGATCAGCACGGTCGCAACGAGGATGTAGATGACGGTGCAGATGGCGAGCGAGCCCAGGATGCCGACCGGCAGGTCGCGCTGGGGGTTGCGCGCCTCCTGCGCCGCGGTGGAGACGGCGTCGAAGCCCACGTAGGCGAAGAACATCACCGCCGCGCCGCGCATCACCCCGCTCCACCCGAACGAGCCGAACTCGCCGGTGTTGGGGGGGATGAACGGCGTCAGGTTCGCGCGCCGCACGAACGCCGCACCCGCCGCCACGAAGACGAGCAGCACGGCCACCTTCAGGATCACCAGCGCCGTGTTGGTGTTCGCCGACTCACGGATGCCGATGGCCAAGAGCATCGACACCACCAGCACGATCATCGCTGCAGGGAAATTGAAGACGCCGTGCGTCACCGTCCCGTTCGCGAGGGTGATGGAGACCTCGGGCGCGGCGGCCAGGCGCGGCGGCAGGTGGATCCCCAGGTCGCCCATGAAGCTGACGAAGTACCCCGACCAGCCGACCGCCACGGTGGATGCCGAGAGCGCGTACTCCAGCATCAGGTCCCACCCGATGATCCAGGCAAAGATCTCGCCCGCCGTGGCGTACGCGTAGGTGTACGCGCTCCCCGCGACGGGGATCATCGACGCCAGCTCCGCGTAGCACAGCCCCGCGAACGCGCACGCGACCGCCGCCACGATCATGGAGATGACCAGCGCCGGCCCCGCGTTCTGCGACGCCGCCGTGCCGGTCAGCACGAAAATGCCGGTGCCGATGACCGAGCCGATGCCCAGCGTGGTGAGGTTGACCGGGCCCAGCGAGCGGCGGAGGGTGCCGCGCCCGGCCTCCTCCTGCAACTCCTGGACGCTCTTCCGCGACAACAGGCCCATCCGCCGCCTCCGCGAGAGGGGATACCGTGCGGGCCAGGGCCGGCCCGGGGGGAGTACCCCGAACGGTATCCGTCGCGCCCTCCGCGGCGGTTGTCGTTTCGTACGGAGATTGTAAGGGAGTTGCGAGGCGGACCTCGCGAGAGGAGCCGTCAGGCCGGACGAGCGACGAGCATCTCCTCGGCCCACGTGCTGTAGCGCGAGACGTCCTTCAGCAGGTCCCGCCCTTCGTCCAGGCTGTAGTAGCTGCCGCCATACGAGACGTGGCTCTTTGCGTTCAGCACGCGCCTGAGCCGTCTCACCTGGGCGTCGTCCACGCGCTGGCCGAGGGCGTGCTCCAGGACCTCCACCGCGCGGGTGTGGTCGCCGTCCACCGACTTCACCTCGCGATACGCCACCGTGAGCGCGTCCGTATACGCGATCGCCGCGTGCACCGCGATGATGCCCAGCCCGTTTCCGTACTTCGGCTCGGCGATCACGTCGAGCGCCTTCGCCGTCTCCAGCAGCGCGCGTCCGATCGCGTGATAGCTGCTGGCGCGAGAGCGCACCTCCCGTTTCGTGCTTCCGAGTCTCATCGATCCTCCGTGAGTTCGGGCAACGATGCGCCGAGGAGCACGCGCCCCTCGGCTTCGATGTTCCGCAGCAGCGGGTCGCCGGCTCGCCACCGACGCCGCAACTGCACGTTCGGCATGACGAGCGCCGAGATGTTCAGCCCCAGCGTGCGCGCCGCTTCCTGCGCCACGTCGTCCAGCGCATCGCGCAGCCGGGCAGTCCCTCGCGTCGAATCCGCTACCACGAACAGGTCGAGGTCGCTGCCCGGGCGGGCGTCGCCACGGGCGGCGCTGCCGAACAATATGACGGCTTGGACGCGCTTGATCAAGCCTTTCGCAGCCGTGTGATTCTCTATTAAGGCACGAAGAGAGCTAAGTCGTTGCCCCTCAATCTGGAACAGAGCTGACAGCGCAGCGGTGACGTGATGGGCGCGATTCACCCGGTAAAGCCGTGCCCCCCGGATGCGTTCCTCGTGCAGGACCCCGAGCTGCGCCAACTCCGTAAGGGCTTGCAACGCACCGCCTTGAGAGCGCACGCCGGAGAGCAGCTTGGCCTCGCGTCCCGACACCGCCGAGGTGAGCGGAAGGAGCGCCCGCAGGATCTTCACCTTGGCCGTCGAGCCGAGCACCGCATCGAGAACATTGGTCAGCATGGCACCCCACGCGTCAACGGATCAAGAACCAAATCTGGGTCGTGTGAACCTTATTTAGTCCGCTTGGTCCAAAAAAGGACCATATGGTCCTAATCTAGCTCGCTCGCCGCGCATCTTCAATGGTTTCATCACAGCGCGATGCGGTAGCCGGCTTTCCAGACGGTGACGATGTGGCGGGGATCGGCGGGATCGTCCTCGAGCTTGCGGCGGAGCTGGGCCACGTGCATGTCGACGGTGCGCGTCATGACGGCGGCGCGGTGGCCCCACACCTCGGCCAGCAGCTCCAGCCGCCCGGCCACGCTCCCCTTCCGCCGCACCAGCGCCATCAACAGGTCGAACTCCTTCGGCGTCAGCGCCACCTCCTCGCCGCGGCGGCGGACGGCGCGCGAGCCGGGGCTCACCTCGATCTCGCCGATGGTGACGACGCCCCGCTCGGCGGCGGCATCCCCAGGTGCCGGCCGCGCCCGGCGCAGGAGCGCGCCCACGCGGGCGAGCAGCTCCAGCAGCCCGAACGGCTTGGTCACGTAGTCGTCAGCGCCCAGGCGGAAGCCGAGCACCTTGTCGCTCTCCGCGCCACGCGCCGTCAGGATCAGCACGGGCACGTCGCGGCCCTCCTCGCGCAGCGTCTTCAGCACGCGGTAGCCGTCCATCTCCGGCAGCATCAGGTCGAGGATGACAAGGTCGGGCGCCAGCTCCCGCGCCGCGCGCAGCCCTTCGGCCCCGTCGCGGGCCACGGTCACGCGGTGGCCCTCCAGCTCCAGGCTGGCCGTCAAGCCGTACGCCAGGTTGGCGTTGTCTTCCACCACCAGGATGCGGCTCACGCGCGCGCCCCCGCGGCAACGGCGGCGTCTCCAGGCACGGGCGACGGGCCGGCATGCATGGCGTACGGCAGCTCGATCCAGAAGCGCGCGCCGCCGCCCGGGGGCTCGCCCACGCCCACGCGGCCGCCGTGCAGCTCGACCAGGTCCTTCACCACGGCCAAGCCGATCCCGCTGCCGCCGGCGGCGCCCTCCGCGTCGCGCGCGAGGCGGTGGTACGGCGCCCACACGCGCGGCCGCTCCTCCCACGGAACGCCCGGCCCCTGGTCGTCGACCGAGATGCGCAGCGCCAGCCCGCGCAGCCCCGCGCGCACGCGCACCGTCTGCCCCGGCGGGCCGTACTTCACGGCGTTGTCGAGGAGATTGAGCAGCACCTGCCGAAGCGCGTCCGGGTCGACGCGCACGACGATGCCGTCGTCGGCCTCCACGGCGAAATCCACCTCGCGCGCACGGGCGAGCGGTGCGAAGGCGTCTACGATCTCGCGGACGAGCGGCGCGGCTTCCACGGGATTCGGCTGCACCCGTGCGGCGCCGCGCTGCGCCCGCGAGAAGTGGAGGATGTTCTCCACCAGCCACGACAGCCGGCGGCTCTCCTCGGCGATGATGCGGACGGAGCGCGCGCGCTGCTCGTCGGTGGGAAGGCGGCCGGAGTCCAGCAGGTCTGAGAATAGGCGGATCTGCGCCAGCGGCGTCCGCAGCTCGTGCGACACGCCGGAGACGAACTCGTCGCGCAGCCTGACCAGCTCCTGCTGACGGCGGAGCTGCACGATCGCGACGCAGACGAGCGCCATCGTCAGCCCGAAAACCGTCAGCAGCAGCGGCAGCCGCGTGCGCGGCCCCTGCGGCGTCGCGCCGACCACCGCGTCCGCGCGCACCGAGACGCGGGAGGTGAGCCCGGCGAAAAGGCCGCCCAGCGGCTGGGCCACGTCGCCGCGCGCCAGCGGCTCGGGGGGATACGCGCCGATCTTGGCGTCCACCCACGCGCCGTCGCGCGCGGCGTTCGCGGGAAGCGGCGAGCGCCACACCACGCCGCCGTCGGGCGTCGACACCGCCGCGGCCACGGCGTCGCGCTGGCCGGCGGCGCGCACGGCGCCGGGGAGGAGCGCGCCGGCATGGTAGGCGTCCTCGAACGCGGCGGGCGCCAGGCGCGCGGGATCGAGCAGGAGACCGGCCGCCCGCCGCCCATCCTCGCCCACCACCACACGGTAGATAAGGAGATGACGTGTACCGGAGATGAGGATCGGCTCGATCCGGAGGCTGTCCCCCGGCGCGCGGGTGGCGGTGATGCGGCCCATCCCATCCCCCCGAAGCCACTCGGCCACCGCAGGCGCGGCGGAGATGTCGATCCGTCGATCTCCATCTCCCGATGCCGCGGCGACGGCGCCCTGGACGGCATTCGCGCAGGCGCACCACGCCAGCGCCCGCGAGGCGTCCGCGGCCAGCGCGGCGGCGTCCGCGGGCCGGCGCGCGAGCACGTCCCCCAGCGACGCGGAGATGCGCCGGCGCAGGGCGTCGTCCGCGCGCCGCTCCAGCTCCCACGTGGCGAACGACGCGTAGCCGCGCAGCGCCCGCTCGGTGGACCGTGCCTCGGAGCGCGCCGCGTCCACCGCCTGGTACGCCAGCACCGCCGACAATCCAAGCAGCACCAGCAGCAGCCCGACGGGAAACGCCGAGCCGGGGGCTAGGTGCGTGGAGCGTCGGATGCGGTTCATGGCGACGAGGGGATGCGGGATGCGCGGACCGGCTCACGTCTATGGTACAAACGAACCGGCCGCGCGGACCAGTGACAGGTGTAAGGGTTTGGTAAAGGCGCGAGGGGCGGCCGCCGTGGCCGCCCCTCGCCGCCGTGACGTTCCCTTCGCGTCAGCAGGGGAACGTCGGGACGCAGGAGTGCGGCTCGCACTTGGTGGGGTCGACGGTCCGCACCGCGCCGTGGAGAACGGCGTCCTCCGTCTTCTCGTCCGGCTCGAACGTGTCCACGCTCAACTCCTCGACATTCATCCTCAGCTTGTCCATCGTCGTCCTCCCTGGCTGCAGAGGTCTGGAGTGAGCCGTCGCGCGTCGCGGGGCGGCATGCCCGTCTGGGCGCCGCGCTTCCCGCCACAACTTTCCTTCCGCCGTGGACACGAACGTCGCCGCCCGGACAGCCGGTGTGACGGCATCGCGCTCCCTCAAGGCCCCGGCAGACGCGCGCACCGGAAAAGAAAACCGCTCCCGGGGAGACATCCCCGGGAGCGGTCCTGGTTCGTGCTCCGTAGCGTGATGGGAACGTCAGCCGATCTCGATCACGTACACGTCGTTGATGCCGGGAAGGTCGGACTTGACCGTCACTTTGTTCCCGCTGACGAACTTGCCGTTGGTCAGCCCGAGCACGCTGGCCGCGAGCGTGCCCTGCGACACGCGCAGCGTGGACGCCCTCCCGGTGCTGGAGGTGGTGATCACGAGCCGGTTGCCGCTGTCGAGGTCGGCGCTCGCCAGCGGGTCCAGCGCGATATTGAGCTGGTCCAGCATCTCGACCACGTCGGCGGGGTCGCGGAACGTCACCGGCTTGGCAACCCCGTCTACGATGAAAGTGAACGTCTTGTCGTCGAAGTCGTCGGGATACGTCCGCGTGGTCAGGTCCACCGTCCCGGTGAGAACCGCCGCCCCGTTGGTGGTGGCCACGTACGTCGGCGCCAGCCCGCCCGCCGTACTTCCCGCGCTCTTGCGGGTGAGCCGGATGGAGTCGGTGGCGTTCAGGTCGGGGAAGTAGAACGGCACCTCCGTGGTTCCGTTCAGCGTGATGGTGCCGCGGTTCAGGATCGCCGGTGCACCCGGGAGGGGATTGGCGAAGGCCGAGAACTCGATCTGCCGCGTGCGGAGCACCCCGGAGCCGTTCGGGAAGAAGCCGTACGTTCCCGTTCCCGACCCGGTGCCCACCAGCCGCTCGCAGACGTACACCGCCGAGTTGCTCTGGATGACGATGGCCACCGACCCCGCCACCGGAAGGTGGAAAGAGCCGTCCGCGATGTAGTGCCGGCTTCCGAGGCCGCCGGTGATCAGGACCTGGTTGGTGGCGGCCGACGACTTGGCCCCGATGGAGAAGTTCCGCAGCACCACCGAGCTTCCCGCCGGAACGTCTGCGAAGAGCGACTGCCTGGCGTTCACGGTGGTCAGCCCGTCGATGTTCACGTCCGACCTCGCGTACACGTCGTACACGTTGCTGATGCCCACGTAGCCGTGCAGCCGCGTGCCGGACGCGTACACGTTGACGTTGAAGCCGATGGAGGTGCTGCCGACGCACCGGACGTCGGTCCAACTGTCGCGGTACCCGTGGTCCACGCAGCCGTAGGCGCAGGCGCTGGCATGCACCCGCTCGAAGCTGCAGTCGATGCAGCCGGAGGTGGGCCCGTCGCCGCCTGCGGCGACGCCGGTGGTGCACCGGGTGGCCGCCAGGTTCACCCCGCTGCTGTTCCAGCAGTCCAGCATCGAGAAGCCGGTGGTGAAGCCGCTGACCGAGCAGCCGATGAAGCGCCCCGCCTCCTGCGACTCCAGGGCAAACCCGGTCGAGTTCGGCGCGTTGAGGCCCTCGGCGTGGCAATCGATGATCGTGTTGCGGTAGCCGCCGATGTCGAACGCGCCCGCCATGTCGCCGAAGGTGCCCGCCGACGCATCGATGCGCAGGCCGCTCACCACGCAGTCGGTGGCCGCGCCGAACTCGAAGGCGCGGTCGCCGGTGCCGGTGACCACCGCGCCGTTGCCGTAGATGCGGATGTCGCGCGGGCGCGAGATCACGCGGTACACCAGCGCGGTTGCTGCGGACCACGCCTCCAGCACCGCGCGGTCCAGCTGCAGCGTACCCGCGTCGGCCGAGAGCACGGTGTAGATCTGGCCACGCAGGTGGGTGTCGTCGATGATCAGGATCTCCGATCCCGCCTCGATCAGCGGTGCCGGAGGCGGCGGCTCCGGCTCCCCCGGGTTCTCCGGGTTCCCCGGATCTACCGGATCTACCGGATCCACCGGTTCCTCCGGCTCTTCCGGGATCGTGATCGTCACCTGCGTCGAGCCGACCACGGTGTCGGCGGCCAGCGTGGTCGACGTCTCGTCGAGCGTGACGCCGGCAAAGAACACGTTCTGCGTCTGCTGCCCGGTGAAGGAGAGCGTGGAGACGATCCTCACCCCGGGGTTCAACACCAGCGCGGTGCCGCTGGGCACCACGCCGGGGGTCGAGCAGGTATAGGCGCCCGGCGCGAAGACGATGGCGCGGGCGTCCGCGTTGGCCGCCATCAGGTCGTTCAGCCGCTGCCAATCGTCTTCCTCGCCCGAGGGGGTGAAGCGCACGGCATCGGTAACGTTCAGGAGCGTGCCGTCCTCCAGCCGCAGCGCCGGCGAGCCTCCGTTGGCCGCGTCCGCGAAGAGTTCCACGCCCGCCAGGGGCGCGGGTACGTCCGCCCCGGGGACGGAGGGAAGGGTGAGGGTGATTACCGTATCCGTATCCGACACGAGCGATTCTCCTTCTGGAGACTGGAAAAGGCGGCGGCGGCTCCGAAAGGATGCGGGGAGCATCCCATCTTCGCCGCCGCCGGTGGGTCGTGGCGGCTCCGGCGCGGAGAACCCCGCAGCGGAGATTTGCCACACGCGATGAACGTCCGTACTTCCTGCATCCGGACCGACCCGACGAGCCACCGACATCCGTAGATCCACGCGGAACGGTTGCAGCCGGGAACACCGCGCGTCCTTAACAAGACAACCGTGTGGCCCGATCGTTAACACCTGAAGTCACATTCGCCCTGCCGTGCTCGCCACCACCCGTAAGAAGGCACGGAGAACCGATCGCGGTCCTCCGTGCCCTCTGTGTGAAATCCAGGATTGTCAATGCTCGAACCGGAGTTGCGAGATCACTCCGGCAGGGCGTCCGCCGCGGGGACCCCGTCCTCCACGTCGAAGGGAAGCGCCTGCGGGTCCTCGGCGTCGTCGTGCTCGGGGGCGGCGGCCTGGAGCGGCGCCGGGCGGGCGTCGAGGATGGGCCGCATCTCTGCGAACGAGGGCGTGAAGAGCGAAAGCTGGTCCGGCGCGGCGAACAGCGCGGCGAAGTCTTCGGGCCGGAGCGCGCGGGCCAGCCGCGACGCGTAGTTGTCGCGCAATACGCGCGCGTAGTGGTCCACGTCGTAGTCTCGCGGGTCGGCCCACTCCACGACGTCGTCGGGGGAGGGGACGACGCCTGCGCCGCCGCCCTGCGTGCGGTACACGCGCACCCGGTCCCCCACGCGCCAGTGCGTGCGGCCGCCGGCCAGCAGCGCCTCGTACGGCAGCTCGCGGCGCGACACGCTCGTCTCCGCGTAGCGCGCGGGCGACTTGGTCAGCCGCACCCGCGACGACACCTCGTACGTGGGCAGCTCGCGGCGGCGAAGCGCGTCCAGCGTATGGAGATACACCTCGCGCACGCCGGCCAGGTCGGCGGCGAAGAGGCGGGGGAGCGCGGCGCGGAGGAACGCCTCGCCGAATGGCTCCGCCCGGCTGGAGCGGAAGGCCACGCCGCGCAACTGCAGCGCGCCGTCGTAGCCCAGCAGCGCGTAGTTCTTGGGCTCGTGCGACAGCATCGCCGCGTATCGCCCCTCGAACTCCAGCTGCACCAGCGGCGGCAGCAGCGCCGCGACCTCGGCCACGACGCGGCGCTCGTCCGCCTCCGTCCACCCCTCCGGCACGGCGAAGTACACGCCGTCGGTGTCGGCCTCCAGCAGCGTCACGCCGCGCCCGGCCAGCGCGCGGCAGATGACGGCCAGCGTCTCGCGCCCGCGCCGCGTCACCTCGTTGGCCGCGTGCACGTCGGCGAAGCGCGTCAGCTCGCCGCCGGCGGCGAGGTAGCCGTAGGCCGAGTTGACGACGAGCTTCATCGCCGCCGAGGTGGCCTCCTGCGCGTGGCGCTCGGCCGAGCCGGGGGGCGCCGCGCGGGCGGCCGCCTTGGCCTGGAGGCGCAGCTCCACCAGCCGGTCCACCATCGCCAGCAGGGCGCCCAGCCGGTCGCGCTCCGGGCCGATGCGGTAGGCGCGCATGAGCGACGGATACAGGCTGGCCACGTCCGCCTTCACCACGCGCCGCGCCACGCCGGCGGCATAGAGGTGCAGCGCGGCGCCGCTGTGCGGCGTGCCGTCGGCCGGCTCGTGCGCGGGGAGCGCCGCGCCGGCGCGCAGGTAGGCGCGCACGAGCAGCGGGTCGATCACCCCGGTGGCCGCGCCGGCGTCGGCCAGCCGCTCGTAGCGGCGCGGCGCCATGCGCGCCAGCGCGAAGGCGGCGCCGCCCAGCAACCGGGCGAGCGCGGCCACCTCCTCCACGTCGTCCGTCGCGTAGCGCCGGATGCGCTCGGGGTCGCGGCGGTACACGGTGAAGATCTCGCGGCCCGGCACGTACTCGCGGTCGGGCGCGGCGATGCCGAGGTGGCGCGCCACCGCCTTGAGGCCGTGCCCGGGCAGCTCGCGCGTGGCGAAGTCGTAGCGCCACACGGCGTCCAGCGTGTCGATCAGCTCGCGGCCGGGGGCCATGAAGCGCGCGCGGCGCCGGCCGTCGCCCCACGTGGGATCCGCCGGCGTGCCGCGCCGCGCGGCGCGCTGCCGCAGCCCCAGCGCCGGCAGCCGCCCGAGCGCCAGCGGCACGCCGAGCCGGCGCGCCCGCTCCTCCAGGAAGGGGAGGTCGAAGCCCTGCAGGTTGTGGTTCTCGATGACGTCCGGGTCGGCCGCCGTGACCGCCGCCACCAGCCGCGCGATCAGCGCCGCCTCGGCCGCGTCGTCCTCGCCGTCGGCCTCCAGCGTGAACGCCTCACCGCGCGGGTCGCGCACGGCGATCATGAAGATGCGGTTGCGGCGCGCGTCCAGCCCCGTGGTCTCGAGGTCGAACTGCAGGCGGTGCAGCGCGTCGAAGGGGAGGTCGCGGAAGTAGGTGCGCCCCGTCGCCACCAGGTACTGCTCGTCGGGCGGCAGGCAGAGCAGCTCCTCGCGCGGCAGCTCGCGCACGTGCGGCACGACGCGGCCGAGCCGCCGCCCCGCGCCCTCCAGCAGGGCGGCGGTGAGCGTGTGCAGGCGGTCCGCGCTCACCAGCCAGCGCAGCGCGCCCGGGCCCTCCAGCTCGCGCCAGGTGACGGGCGCGCCGGAGCCCGCGGGGCCCAGCGCGTCGCCGAGGTGGCGGAGGTCGTCCAGCCGGTCGAGGAGGAGCCAGGGGCGGAAGCGCGCGTCCTCGCGCACCAGCGCGCCGCCACCGGGCGGGCGGCGCCAGACGGCGGCGCGGCCGTCGGGCTCGGCCCACACCGAGACGATGCCCGGCGTGGGATCCCAGCCCCAGAGCCATTCCTCCTCGAGCACGGTCATCGTGGCGTGCCGGGGACCAACGACGACGGGATGAACGGGAGAGATGACGGAAACGGAGGAACGGCTGACCGCCTCACCCCTCCACGGCCCACTGCGGGTTCCACACCACCTCCCAGAGGTGGTCGTCGGGATCCGCGAAGTAGCCGGCGTAGCCGCCCCAGAAGGTGTCGTGCGCGGGCTTCACGATCCGCGCGCCGGCCTGCACTGCCTGCGCCATCACCGCGTCCACGTCCTCGCGCCGGCGGACGTTGTGGCCGATCGTGAAGTTGGTGGGGCCGTGCGCCGACCTCGGGAGCCCGGTGTCGTGCGCGATGTCGTCGCGCGCCCAGAGGGCGAGGCGGAGGCCGGCCTGCAGGTCGAAGAAGGCGACGGCGCCGTGCTCGAACTCGCGGCCGACGATGCCCGGCGTCTGCAGCCCGAGCCCGTCGCGGTAGAAGGCGACGGCGCGCTCGAGGTCGTCGACGCCGAGCGTGAGGACGGTGATGCGTGGTTGCATGGCGAGGGCGGTGTGGGAGGGAACGGTATGGTCATCATCATCATGGGCGCCGCGGGCGCTGGCAAGACGACCGTCGGGCGCGCGCTCGCCGCGGCGCTCGGCTGGCCGTTCGTGGACGCGGACGACGTGCATCCGCCGGCGAACGTCGCGCGCATGCGGGCCGGCATCCCGCTGACGGACGCGGAGCGTGCGCCCTGGCTCGCCGCGCTCGCCGCGATGATCGCCGACGCGGTGGCCGGGCGGCGCTCGCTGGTGCTCGCCTGCTCGGCGCTGACGCGGGCGTACCGGCGCCGCCTCGTGCCCGGCGGCGCGCCGGCCGCGCGCGACGCGGTGCGCTTCGTCCACCTGCACGCCACGCCGGCGCTGCTCGCGGCGCGGCTCGGCGGCCGGCCGGGTCACTTCTTCCCGCCCGCGCTGCTCGAGAGCCAGCTGGACACGTTGGAGGAGCCCGGCGTGGACGAGCCGGCGCCGGTGGTCACGCTCGACGCGGCGGCCGCGCCCGCCGTGCTGGTGGCGGAGATCCGCGCCGCGCTGGGCGTGTGACGGAGGGCGCTACTCCGGCCGGTTGCGCATGTGGTCGGCCAGGGCGTGGAAGCGCTCGCGCAGGTGGGCGCGCAGCGCGTCGGGCATCGGCTGCTCGTCCAGCGCGCGGTCCATGCACCAGAGCCACTCGTCGCGCTCGCGCCGTCCGATGGCGAAGGGGAAGTGGCGCATGCGCAGGCGCGGATGGCCGAAGCGCTCGACGTACACCGGTGGGCCGCCCGTCCAGCCGGTGAGGAAGAGGCGCAGCTTCTCGCGCGACGCCCTGAGGCTGGCCGCATGGAGGGCGCGGACGGCGGTGGCCTCGGGGGCGCTGTCCATCAGGTCGTAGAAGCGGTCGACGAGGCGGCGGATGCCGGCCTCGCCGCCGAGGAGCTCGTAGGGGGTGGGCGCGGGCGCGGGAGCGGTCATGCGTGAAATCTAGGGCCCCCGCGCCCACGCCCGATCGATCGGCGTCGATGGCGCGACGTGGAGCGCCGCTACCGCTTCCGCTCCGTCCCCTCGCCCTTTGCCGGCTGGCCGCGCTTGGGCGCACCGGCCTGACGCGTGCCCTCGGCCGGCATGTCGCCCTTCTTGGGCGCCGGGCGGGCGCTGCC
>DASUYB010000200.1 GCA_036377595.1 Longimicrobium sp.
GGATCTCTCCTTCCGCTCCTCAACGCCCATCCACCCCGCCCGCCATGTACCGCTTCGCCGCGCAGGTCGCCGCCGCTCTGCTGCTTGCCCTTCCCGCCGCCGCGCAGCACTCGCCGTGCGTGAGCGAGTGCGCGGACATCGTGGTGCACAACGCGACTGTGTGGACGGGGGTGCGCGGCGCGGCCGACGCGCGCGCGGTCGCGGTGCGCGGGGGGCGGATCGTCGCCTTGGGCGCGGACGTGGAGGTGAACCGGCAGATCGGGCCGCGGACGCGGATCGTGGACGGCACCGGGAAGATGGTGGTGCCGGGGTTCATCGACTCGCACGTGCACTTCGTGAGCGGCGGGGCGTCGCTGGCGTCGGTTCAGCTCCGCGACGCGCGGACGCGCGAGGAGTTCGTGCGGCGCATCCGCGACTACGCGCGCACACTGCCGCGCGGCGCCTGGATCACCGAGGGGAACTGGGACCACTCGTTCTGGGGCGGCGAGCTGCCGCGCAAGGAGTGGATCGACTCCATCACCCCGCGCAACCCCGTCTGGATCAGCCGGCTCGACGGCCACATGGCGCTGGCGAACTCCGCCGCCCTGCGCGCCGCCGGCGTCACCGCCGCCACGCGCGACGTAGCCGGCGGCCAGATCGTGCGCGGCGCGGGCGGCGAGCCGACGGGGATCCTCAAGGACAACGCGCTGGGGCTGGTCGACCGCGTCGTCCCCAATCCCACCCCCGGGCAGCAGGACCGCGCGCTCGACGCGGCCATGCGCTTTGTCGCGGAGCAGGGCGTCACCTCGGTGCAGCACATGGGCGGGTGGGACGACCTTGCCGCGTTCCGGCGCGCGCACGACGCCGGGCGGCTGCGCACCCGCATCTCCGCCGCGGTGCCGCTGGCCACCTGGGCGCGGCTGCGCGACACCGTGGCCGCGCGCGGGCGGGGCGACGAGTGGCTGCGCATCGGCAGCCTTAAGGGCTTCGTGGACGGGTCGCTCGGCTCGCACACGGCGCTGATGCACGAGCCGTTCACCGACACTGGCACAGGCACGGGGCTGATGGTGACGCCGGCGGAGAGCCTGTACGAGTGGACGCGCGGCGCCGACCGCGCGGGGCTGCAGGTGATGGTGCACGCCATCGGTGACCGCGCCAACACGCTGATCCTGGACATCTTCCAGCGGGTGGCGCGCGAGGACGGCGCGCGCGACCGGCGCTTCCGCGTGGAGCACGCGCAGCACATCCGCCCGGCCGACATCCCGCGCTTCGGCCGCCTGGGCGTGATCCCCAGCATGCAGCCGTACCACACCATCGACGACGGCCGCTGGGCGGAAGCGGTGATTGGCCCCGTGCGCACCCGCACCACCTATCCGTTCCGCACGCTGGTGGACACCGGCGCCACCCTCGCCTTCGGCAGCGACTGGTTCGTCGCCCCACCCACGCCGCTGGAGGGGATCTACGCGGCGGTGACGCGACGGACGCTGGACGGGAAGAACCCGGGCGGCTGGGTGCCGGAGCAGAAGATCACCGTGGAGGAGGCGATGCGCGCCTACACCTCCGGCGCCGCGTACGCGCTCTTCCAGGAGCGGGAGAAGGGGACGCTGGAGCGTGGCAAGCTGGCCGACTGGGTGGTGATCGACCGCGACCTGCGCCGCATCGCGCCGGAGACGATCCGCGACGCGAGGGTGGTGATGACGGTGGTCGGCGGGCAGGTCGTCTTCGAACGGAGGGCGGCGGGGCGATGAATCCCGTCTCCCGCGTCTTCCGCTGGATCGGCGGCGGCGCCACGGCCGCGAAGCTGCGCCGCCACGCCCGTCGCACGGCCGATCCTGCCGAGCGCGTCACGCTGCTGGAGCGATCTGTCGCCCTGGACGACCTTCCCACCACGCGGATGGAGCTCGCCGTCGCCGCCGCGCGGTGCG
Source organism: Longimicrobium sp. (assembly GCA_036377595.1). Classification (NCBI taxonomy): domain Bacteria; kingdom Pseudomonadati; phylum Gemmatimonadota; class Longimicrobiia; order Longimicrobiales; family Longimicrobiaceae; genus Longimicrobium; species Longimicrobium sp. The sequence goes on from DASUYB010000200.1 coordinate 1,905, forward strand.
GGCTGCTGGACACCGCGGCTGCGAACTGGCGCCGGGCGGTGGAGATGCGGCCTCTTCTCCTCCCCTCCGAAGCCGATCTCGCCGCGCTCGCTCCCGTGCTCCCGCTCGTCGCGAAGGACCTGCTGGCGGCGATGACGGGCGGGCGGAAGGGCTTCCTCGAGCACCATTGGAAGCTGGAGCGGCGCGGGTCGTTCGACGGCGAGGAGCGCTGGAAGGTGGAGCAGGAGGAGCAGCCGACGATGCGCGATCTCCTCCCCACGCTGCGGCTGATCGCCCTGGCCGTGGCGCACACCGCCGCCGCGCCCGGCCGCGTGCGCATCGACTGCGACCTCTACGTAAACGACAGCGACCTCTACAACCCCGTCTCCCAGATGGGCGAGGCGATCATCGCGTGGGACGCCGAGCGTGGGCTCACCGACGTCGCCATCAACGAATAGCCACCAATCTTCACCGTACCGATCTTCATCTCCTCTCCGACGAACTTCATCGCGCGCACCAGACGTGTTGGCCGAGCCGAAGCCGGTAGTCCGCGAAGGCGGACTTCGTGTGGTTGTTGCAGCGATTTCAATCGCCCCTCCCCATCTCGATCCGTTGCTGCCCGTCTGGCGATTTGACGCGCTGTGTCATAAATTGCTGCGGCGCGGCATCGTCGCGTTCGCACGCAGTCATATCGCCATGAGGAGCCATCACGATGGCCAGACGGATCTTGCTGTTCACGGGGAAGGGCGGGGTGGGAAAGACCACCTGCGCCGCCGCCACCGCCCTCCGCGCGGCGGAGCAGGGGTACCGCACGCTGGTGCTGTCGTCCGATCCCGCGCACTCGCTGGCGGACGCGCTCGACATGCAGCTGGGGCCGGAGCCACAGGAGGTGGTGAAGAACCTGTGGGCGCAGGAGGTGGACCTCTACTACTCCATGCAGAAGTACTGGGGGAACATGCGCGAGCTGATGCTCACCGTGTTCCGCTGGCAGGGGGTGGACCGCATCGCCGCCGAGGAGATGGCGGCGCTGCCGGGGATGAACGAGGGCTCCGTCCTCCTCTGGCTGGAGCAGTTCTACCGCAGCGGCGACTACGACCTGATCGTGGTCGACAGCGCGCCCACCGGCGAGACGCTGACGCTGCTCACCCTGCCCCAGGCCACGCAGTGGTGGATGGCGCGCGCCTTCCCCTTCCAGAAGACCGCGATCAAGACCGCCGGCTTCGCGCTGCGCAAGACCACGGGGATCCCGCTGGACAAGGGCTACGACGAGCTGAACCGTCTGTTCGAGAAGCTGAAGGCGATCCAGGACGTGCTCGGCAACAGCGACATCTCCTCCGTCCGCCTGGTGATGAATCCCGAGAAGATGGTGATCGAGGAGGCCAAGCGCGCCTACACCTATCTCCAGCTCTACGGCTACGGCGTCGACGCGGTGGTCGTGAACCGGGTGATGCCGGAGGAGGGCGCCGGCCCCGTCCTGGCCCGCTACGTGGAGGCGCAGAAGAAGTACCTGGAGGAGATCGACCACTCCTTCAGCCCGCTGCCCATCCTGCGCGTGCCCCACAGCGGCCGCGAGGTGTTCGGGCTGGACCTGCTGCGGGAGATCGGGGACGAGCTGTACGGCGAGAAGGATCCCGCCGCGCTGATGTACAGCGGGCAGACGTACCGGGTGAGCGAGGAGGGGAAGGAATACGTGCTTGAGCTCCGCCTCCCGTTCGCGCACGACGGCGAGGTCGCGGCGCGGCACGCGGGCGACCAGCTGGTGATCCAGTTGGCCAACCAGCGGCGGAACTATCTGTTGCCCCGGTTCCTCGCCTACTATACACTTCGTGGCACAAGCATCCGCAACGGGTGGCTGCGCGTGAACTTCGCGCAGGCGGCCTGAGCCGGAGCCGCCCCGCGCGAACCGCCCGGAGACAAGCACGCAACAGCCGCGGCCGGCATCGCACGTCCGCGGCTGATCACGTTGTCCGATCTTCGTCCGAACCCACTCCCCCCGGAGATCCGTCGATGTTCGTCCCCAGCCTGTTGCTGAAGCAGCTCTACACCTTCGGGAGCCTGAAGAACTCCGACGACGGGGTGCAGTTCTCCATCAAGAACCGGCTGAGCGACGCCACAGTCACGGGGCTGCGGGGGATCCGCATCAACGGGCAGGAGATCCCGCTGCACGACGTGGAGGTGCGGATCGACGACTCCGTCTTCCATCCCCACCAGATCACCTCCGAGCAGCCGCTCTCCTTCCCCCTCAAGCGCACGCTGCAGATCGTGGCGCGGCGCCCCGCGCTGCCGCTGGGGAAGCACGACATCGAGCTGGCGTTCGACAGCAAGCCGTTCGGCAAGCTCAAGCTGAGCGTGCAGGACGCCATCGCCGAGAGCGCGCCGGCGCAGAAGAAGATCCCGCGCTCGGACGACGACGACTATTCGGACGACGCCATCCGCCGGCGGCAGGGCTTCGTGGAGGAGTTCTGCGGCGCCAGGCTCGACCACGTGAAGCGCTACTCCTTCGATCCCCACCTGCTGAAGGGAAACTGCGAGCACTTCAGCGGGGTGGCGCAGGTGCCGATCGGCTTCGCGGGGCCGCTGGAGATCCACGGCGAGCACGCGCAGGGCGACTTCCTCATCCCGCTCGCGACGACGGAGGGCACGCTCGTCGCCAGCTACAACCGCGGGATGCACGTCCTCAATGCCTGCGGCGGTGTGAAGGTCACGGTCGTCGGCGACGCCATGCAGCGCGCGCCGGTGTTCGTGTTCGACGACGCCCGCGCCGGCCGCGAGTTCCTGCGCTGGGTGCAGGAGCACGCTGCCGAGATCACGGCGGAAGCCGAGGCGACCAGCAGCGTCGCCAAGCTGCAGTACATCGACCCCTACC
>DASUYB010000201.1 GCA_036377595.1 Longimicrobium sp.
CCGGGTTCAGCGCGGGGGCCAGCAACGTCTGCTCGGGGTTCGCCTGCACCGCCATCGGCTACACGGTGCGCGCGGGCGGGCAGGGCTCGGTGGCGCTGGGCTACCGCACCACCGCCAACAACGACTACGCGGTGGCCATCGGCTACCGCGCCTCGAACAACACGCACACCGGCACCATGGCCATGGGCGACGAGTCGACCACCGACTCGGTGCGCAACCAGGCCGACAACGAGTTCCGCGCCCGCTACAACGGCGGGTTCCGGCTGCGCGTGAGCACCGCCTCCAATGGCAACACGCCCGGCGCCGGCGGCAACGTGGGGTGCGACCTGACCGTGGCCGTGCCCAGCTGGACCTGCGCCTCCAGCCGCACGGTGAAGGAGCATTTCGCGGCGGTGGACGGCGAGGACGTGCTGCTCCGCATCCGCCAGGTGCCGGTGACCACCTGGAACATGATCGGGGCCGATCCGGGGATCCGGCACATGGGTCCGTTCGCCGAGGACTTCTACGCGGCGTTCGGGCTGGGGCTGGGAAGCACCACCATCGGCCTGGGCGACATCGACGGGGTGAACTTCGCCGGGGTGAAGGCGCTCGAGGCCCGGACGGCGTCGCTGCAGCAGCAGCTCGACCAGCGCACGGCCGAGGTCACGCAGCTGCGCGGCGAGGTGGCCGAGCTGCGGGCACAGGTGCAGGCGCTCCTCCAGCGCGAGGCGGCTGCATCGAAACCATGACCAGCGCCGGCCTCGACCGAGCTTCGCTGGATCCCTCTCCGCGGCCGTGGCGGCGCAGGCTGGTGACGGGGTGCGGTTCGCCACCTCTTCCACCAACGCCGGCGGCGCCACGCGCTCCGGGAGCATGGTGATCAACGTACCAACCAACTGGGCCGGCGGACCGGTGCCCGTGTCCGCCGGCCCGGTCAGTGTCTCCTTCCGCCGACCGGCGGCAACGTCCCGGTGCCGACCTCCCCGTCACCCTCCCGGCGAGCGCGGGCTTGATGCCGCTGTCGAGATCGGGGAAACGTTTGCCTCCCCGGCCACGCGGGTGACGGTGACGGGACGTACTCGCTGAACGGGAACCACTTCGGCAGTGCGCCCCGGACCGTGGGTGGGAAACAATCGATTCGGAGCTGTAACGAGCTGGGCGTCGACGCGCAGTAGCGCGCGACTGACAACTTTACCCGGGAGACAGATCCAGATGAGGACGAGGACTTTCACCGCCGCAGCGCTCGCTGTCGCACTCGTCGCAGCGGCAGCCGCCACGGCCGTTCCGGCCCACGCGCAGTCCGGCGTGCTGCTCAGGCTTCGCAGCGGCGGCAACGAGCGCTTCCGCGTGGACAGCTCGGGCGCGTTCCTGGCCCGCGGCTTCGTGCGCGACGTGGGCAACACCACCGGCTGCGCCGCGCAGCACCCCACCGGCGGCGGCGCCGGCACCTTCTTCTTCTGGCACCCCTGCCGCGGCTCGGTCCGCTTCGGGCGCGTCCCCACCGCCCAGACCAACTGGGACGACGCCAACATGGACGACTTCACCTTCGCCGGCGGCAACCAGGTG
>DASUYB010000202.1 GCA_036377595.1 Longimicrobium sp.
TCCTCCTCGGGAGAAGAGGGATCAAACAACTTCCAAACCCAACAAACCCGCGCCCGATCATCCCTGGCGCAAGCAAGGAACCTTTCGCCGGACATTTCTAAATCAACCAAACCCCGGACTTTTCTAAATCAACGAGACACCTCGCCGGCAACTCCGCAGCCCTCGTTTTCGCAGGGGCGCCAATGATACACGGATGTCACGGCCGGGTCAACCCCTTGTGACGGCGCATCCGTCACGCACAGGAAAGGAACGCTCCCGGCCGATGCGGGCCGAGAGCGTTCCAAACGTGTCGATTACGGCACCTACTCGCCGGGCTCAACCTCCATCTCCAGCGCCCTGGAGAGGCGCACCAGCCATGCGGGGACGGGACGGCCGTGGCGCTCGTAGAATTCCTTCCACAGGTCGATCGAATCGCGAGCGGCGGCGCGCTGCTCGGCCTCGGGGAAGTCGGCCACGAAGTGCAGCGCCAGCAGCGCCGAGTCGACCGGGCTGTCGGTGGCGTCGGGCTCGTTCTGCTTCTGGGCCAGATACCAGGCCTTGAGCTTCTCCCAGTTCTTCGGGTGTGGCTGCGGCATCGGGCGCCCCTCGTTGTAGGCTGTGACCAGCCCGTCGAGCGCGCTCTTGGAGATCCCCACCTCCCTGGCCACCACGCGGACAGACGCCAGCTTCCGCCGGGCGGCAAGGCGCGCGACGATCTGAGCCAGCTGAACGCGCTCGCTCAGCGGGTTGGGCGCCTGGGCGCCTTCGTGCTGTCCGACTTGTCCCTGATTCGCTCTGTTCACGTGGAAGTTTACATGGTAAGCAGCACCCACGCAAGGTCGCGTGGAGTGCTGCAAGTGGACCTAGGGGACAAAGGCGACCGCCCCCGGCCTCAGGGGGCCGGGGGCGGTTGCGGGCAGCGGGACCGGTGCAAGGAGCTACTCCCTCCCCCAGTTCCGGCCGGGGCCGCGGTCGTACCCGCCGCGCGGCGAGCCGCCGTACCCGTCGCCGCGGCCGTAGCCGCCGCGGTCGTAGCCCCGCTCGCCGTAGCCGCGGCCACCACCACCACCGCCGCCGCCGCGGTCGCCGTAGCCGCGGTCGCTGCCATAGCCGTCGCGCCCGTAGCCGCCGTCACGGGCGTAGCCGCGCTCGGCGCGGGGACCGGAGAAGTCGGGCTGCCGCTCGTCGCCGCCCTCGGGGGCGTCCAGCCGCACCACGTTGTAGGCCTTCAGGCCCTTGGGTTCCTGCAGGATCTCGAACTCCACCCGCTCGCCCTCGTTCAGCGTCTTGAACCCCTGGCCGGTAATGCCGCTGTGGTGGACAAACACGTCGGAGCCGTCTTCCCGCCGGATGAAGCCGAAGCCCTTTTCCGACGAGAACCACTTCACCGTCCCTGTGTCGCGTTGCATGTGGCTACCCCTGGTGTGACTGGAGTGGGAGGGAGCGAGGGAACCTTCTAGGGCGGGGATGCGACACCGCAGGTTCCGTTCCCCCTGACGACCCAGCCACAGCGCGGAAAAACCTCGCGCGGGCAAAGAGAATCACGCGCAACGGCTTGCGCCGAACGGGCAGCTACGTGTGTTTCCGGAGCGACATGTGGGAGGGGTGCGACAGCGCGAGACCGGTGCGCGTGCGCGACGGTGGTGCCTCGCGCCGGTGCAGCCGGCGGGCGCGGCGAAGGGGCCGCCGCCGGCTTACTTGTGCCGGTAGGTGATGCGGCCGCGGCTCAGGTCGTACGGCGAGATGTCGAGCGTCACCCGGTCGCCCTCGAGCACGCGGATGTTGAACTTCGACATGCGGCCGGCGGCGTAGGCCAGCACCTCGTGCCCGTTCTCCAGCTTCACGCGGTAGTTGCGGTCGGGGAGCACCTCGGTGACCACCCCTTCCATCTGAAACGTTTCCTGCTTGGCCATGTGGGAGTTTTGGGGGATCCGTGGAATCGGCCGCGGGCGCGGAGACCGTCTCCGCGCCGCGCGCCCGGCTTCGGGCGCAGAAGCCCGCTGCGGCAAGGAATGACGTACGATAACCCGGCGGCGCCACAAGTTCAACGCCGCGGCGGGGCGATGCTCCGGCCACGGATGGCCGGCGGAGGATTTCCCGGCGACTCTGGTCCTCCGCCGGCCGCTTCGGGACGGATCTCCGGCCGCTACGGCGTGGCCGTGCTCGGCGCGGGCGCGGCGGGAGGCGTGGCGTCGTCGGTGTCGTGGTTCTGGTAGTACCACCACGCGGCGGCGGCCAGCGCCACCACCAGGAGTATCCCCAGGATCAGGGGAAGGGAGCTGCGCGGCTTGCGTTCGACGTTGATGTCGGCCACGTCGTCCTCCTCGCGTGCGAGCGGCGGATGGGGATGGTTTGACGGCTCGGTCCGGGCGGCGCGGAAGCAATCCCCGCGCCCGCCGCGGTGAATCGGTAGCACGCGCGGGGCGCTCGCGCCAGATTCAGGGCCGCTCGACCCACGCTTCTGCTTCGATCGGGGATGATCTCCACGCTCCTGTTCTGGCTGGCGGCCGCCACGGCCGGCTTCTTCGTGCTGCTGTTCGCGGAGCTCGTCTCCGGCGGGCTGCGGCTGGTCCACCTGCGCGACGTGGCGCCGCTGGGGGACGAGGAGATGCCGTCCGTGAGCATCGTCGCCCCGGCGCGGAACGAGGCGCGGGGGATCGAGGCGGCGCTGCGGTCGCTGCTGCGGCAGGATGTGCCGCGGCTGGAGGTGATCCTCGTCGAGGACCGGTCGGAGGACGAGACCGGCGCGATCGTGGACCGGATCGCCGCCGGGGAGCCGCGGCTGAAGGTGGTGCGCGTGACGGAGCTCCCCGCCGGGTGGCTGGGGAAGAACCACGCGCTGCAGCTGGGCGCCGAGCGGGCCACGGGCGAGCTGCTCCTCTTCACCGACGCGGACGTGGTGATGGCGCCGGACACGCTGCGGCGCGCGGCGGGGCACCTGGTGCGCAATCGACTGGATCACGTCACCGCGGGGCCGCACGTGGACATGCCGGGGTGGCTGCTGCGTACCTTCGGTGTCTTCTTCGGGATCATGTTCGCCATCTTCACCCGGCCGTGGCGGGTGAAGGACCCGCGCAGCGTGCAGCACGTGGGCGTCGGCGCGTTCAACCTGCTGCGCGCCGAGGCGTGGCGGCGCATCGGCGGGCACCGGGCCATCGCCATGCGGCCGGACGACGACATGAAGCTGGGGAAGCTGGTGAAGAAGCACGGCCTGCGCTCCGACTTCGTGGGCGCGGCGGAGCACGTGCGGGTGGAGTGGTACCACTCGCTGGGCGAGGCGGTGCGCGGGCTGCGCAAGAACGGCTTCGCGGGAGTGGACTACCGGCTGTCGCTGGTATTCCTGGCGACGGTGACGCAGCTCCTCTTCTTCATCTGGCCCTTCGCCGCCGTGTTCGTGACGCACGGGTGGACGCGGACGCTCTACGCCGTCGCCGTCGCCATCCTGCTGGTGCTGTTCGCCGGGGCGGCGCGGGAGCAGCGGGTGCCGCCCTGGTACGGCGTGGCCGTGCCGCTGGCGAGCGCGCTGTTCATCGCGGTGATCTGGAACGCGACGCTGTACGCGCTGGTGCACCGCGGCATCGAGTGGCGCGGCACGCACTATCCGCTGGACGAGCTGAAGGCGAACCGCGTGTAAGTCTCAATCATCCCATAAAGAATCTCACGCGGAGACGCGGAGCCGCGGAGGAATCAGCTTCCTCCGCGGCTCCGCGTCTCCGCGTGAGGCCTTCTGTTTTCAGGCGACGGC
>DASUYB010000203.1 GCA_036377595.1 Longimicrobium sp.
CTTCTTCTTGATGTTCAGCCCGTTGGCGGTGTTGAACTCGCTGACCTCCATGTCGGCCGTCAGGTGCACCTGGGTGAACTGGTAGGCGGTGGGATGGAGGAACTGGATCAGCGGCAGCTTCATGGTCAGCGGCGTGGCCGTTTCCATGGTGCCGTCTTCCTTCAGCTCCTGGGTGAAGAGCGCCACCACCTCCACCTGCGCGCCGGCGAGCGCCGTCGAGGTGGCCACCAGCGTCTTGTCCATGGCGGCCTGCCCGTCGGCCACCGCCAGCCCCACGGAGCGCAGGAACGAGCCGAACGCGGGGCCGCCGCGCTCCAGGTCGTCGGCGATGTTGGCCTCGGCGGCGCGCACCGCGTCGGAGTCGCCGGCGTCGGCGGTGGCGGCCAGCGTGGTGGCCGCCAGCCCGGCGATCGTGGCGATCGCGTCGCCGGCGGGCGCCAGCGCGGCGGAAAGGTCTTCGGGGGCAAGGGCGGGCGCGAGCGCGTCCGCCTTCTCGGGGGTCTTCGTGGTGGTCATTCGTCCGTGACTCCGGCGTGCGGCGGTTCGGTTGCGGATGTGCGGGGATGCGCCCGGGGGAAGGCCTGTCCAGCATGGCGTGGGCGCCGCACGGCCCGCTGCATTTGTCGTCCCGCGGGAGGAGCAGTCGCGTGCCGGCGCGCCTGTCCATTTGTTTGCGACTCCAACGATCATTCTGTTTGCCGCCATCTGTCTCCCCGCGCCTGTTTCCCTCGCTGCCGCCCGGCGGATGAATATCTATTCACATGATGAATATGGTCGTAGAAGGTGACTCCTCTGTTCATGTCCTCTCCCTCCTGGTAAACGGTTCCATGATCGCGGCGGGAGATGGAATTCGGTCAAGATCGGGGGATCGGGTGATCCTCCTTTTCCCGATTCCACGCGCGATTCCGCCACGGAGGGTGAATCCGGTTCGGCGAAAAGTGGGACCCGGCCGCCGCAGCCTGGGACGCGCGCGCCGCAGCGGGAGAAGCACGCTCCCGCGCGAGGTCGCGTCGGTGGCGGCAACGGGGCGGAGAGCGGTCCCATTCATCCCGCCGCTTCCGGGGAGATGGGAGAGGGTGGGATGTGCCGGAAAGGCCTTGCAATCGGCGACGCAAAACGTTGCCGACAGGCGGAACAGACGATATCCTCCACCGTGCTCTACGAAGACCAGGCCACACGGTTCGACGAACGGGCCGGCATCCCCGCCAGGGCGGCGGAGGCGGCCGCGGACGCGCTCGTGGCCATCACCGGCCTCGGCGCGGGCGACACGCTGCTCGACGTGGGCGCGGGGACGGGCTCGCTCAGCCTGCCGCTCGCCCGGCGCGCGGGGCGCTACGTCGGCTTCGACCGCTCGCCGGCGATGCTGGACGTCTTCCGCGCGCGGCTGGTGGACGCCGGCCTCGCCGCGGAGCTCGTGGTGGCGGACGGGAACGCGCGCTGGCCGGTGGACGACCGCGCCGTGTCCGTGATCTTCTGCGCGCGGGCGCTGCACCACCTCGATCCCGAGCACGTGGTCGCGGAGACGCGGCGGGTGCTGCGGTCGCCGGGCGGGTGGCTGGCGCTGGGGCGCGTGCGGCGGCCGCTCGATTCGCCCAAGAGCGTGATGCGGCGCCAGATGCGGCGGCTGCTGGCGGAGCGGGGCCACCCCGGCCGCAGCGCCGACGCCGGCGCGGAGGCCGTCCTCGCCGGCCTGGCGCGGCGCGGCGGGCGGCGCGAGGAGCCGCGGGTGGCCGCGCGGTGGACGGTCGAGCACCGCCCCGCGGACTCGATCGCCGCGTGGGAGGGAAAGGGCGGGCTGGCGGGGATCGACGTTCCCGCCGAGGTCAAGGCCCGCGTCCTCGCCGACCTCGCCGCGTGGGCGGCGGAGCGCTTCGGGAACCTGGACGCCGCGCTGCCGCAGCAGGAATCGCTGGAGATCACCGCCATCCACGTCCCGATCGCCTGATCCCCGACCGTCTGGCGCCACCAGACGCACAATCCCCACTCACATCGCGACAGCCTCGGACCCCGCGAGGCGATCCCATCCCCCTCTCCCCACACGATGCAAGACGAACTGCTGACCGAGCTGGGCCGCTCGCTGGTGGACGGCAACCTGACCGATGCGGCGCTGCTGGAGCGCACGTCGGGCCACCCCGTCGTGCAGATCCTCCCCGAGGCCAACGTGGTGAAGATCGGCGGGCAGAGCTTCATCGACCGCGGGCGCGCGGCGGTGTTCCCGCTGATCGACGAGGTGGTGGAGAACCTCGGGCGCCACCAGATGATCATCGGCACGGGCGCGGGGACGCGCGCGCGCCACGCCTACAGCGTGGGGATCGACCTGGGGATGCCCACCGGCGTGCTGAGCGTGCTGGGGACGTTCGTGAGCATGCAGAACGCGCGGATGCTGCACTATCTCCTTGCGAAGCACGGGATTCCGTTCATCGAGCCGGCGCAGTTCCCGCAGCTGCCGCTGTACCTGGAAGAGCGCGGCGCGTGCATCTTCTTCGGGATGCCGCCCTACACCTTCTGGCAGCAGAACCCGGCCGTGGGGCGCATCCCGCCGCACCGGACGGACACCGGATGCTTCCTGGTGAGCGAGGTGTTCGGCACGCGCTCGATGATCTACGTGAAGGACGAGGACGGGCTGTACACGGCCGACCCCAAGAAGGACAGGAGCGCGAAGTTCATCCCCCGCATCAGCATCCCCGAGCTGCGAGCGATGGATCTCGACGACGTGGTGGTCGAACGCGCGGTGCTGGACCTGATGGAGCACGCCGAGAACCGCCGCGAGATCCGGGTCATCAACGGCCTGGTTCGCGGCAACCTGACCCGTGCGCTGAACGGCGAGGACGTGGGGACGCTGATCACGGCGGATTGAGTCGGGCGTGAGGAGGCGAGGTATCGGCGCGCATTGCAGATCGGCGTGAGGCCGCGGCATCGCGCCCCCCACCCCGCGCTTCGCGCGACCCTCCCCCCAAAACCAACTGGGGGGAGGGTGGGTCGGATGGCGAAGAGTGGGCACTTACGCTGGTGTCATCCTGAGGGGCGGCGCCGACGAGCGCATCGGCCACCACGAGGCTTGGCGCCGCCCGAAGGATCTTGCCTGGGCCGAGCGAAGCCGGTCATGCGCGCGATTGCAGACCACCTGACAGGCCGAGTAGATCCTTCGGGAGCGTCCAACCTTCTCCGCGGACGAGAGTTGCGTGCGACGCTCCCTCAGGATGACACGGAGTGCAAGTCCGTAAATCTCCATCACCGCACACATTGCGAATGACCGAAACGACGACGGACCGGCGGCACCACGTGCAGTCGATGCTCATGCGCGAGAGCCTGCTGGACAAGCAGGTGATGGCGTCCACCGAGTCGCCCGTGGTGCGCATGCTGCCCAGCGTGCACGTGGTGAAGGTGGGCGGGCGCTCCATCCTCGACGCGGGGAAGGCGGTGACGTATCCCGTCGTCGACGCGATCGGGGCGCTGCTGAAGACCGAGCGGCTGATCCTGGGCGTGGGCGGCGGGGTGCGCAGCCGGCACGTCTTCTCCATCGGCCTCGACCTCGGCCTGCCGACGGGCGTGCTGGCGCAGATCTCCGTGGCCGACGCGCTGGGCAACGCGCACATCCTGGGCACGCTGCTGGCGCCGCACGGCGTGGTGGCCATCCCGCCCGAGATCTTCGGCCATCTCCTCCCGCTCTTCATCCACTCCGCGCCGGGGGTGATCTTCAACGGCGTGCCGCCCTACTCGCTGTGGGAGCACCCGCCGGCGATCGGCCGCATCCCGCCGCACCGGACCGACGCGGGATGCTTCATCCTGGGCGAGTGCTTCGGCTGCAAGTCGGTGACGCTGGTAAAGGACGTGGACGGGCTGTACACTGAGAACCCGCGCGAGAACGCGAACGCGTCGTTCATCGACTCCATCGGGGCGAAGGAATTGAAGCGCAGGGCGCTGAAGAGCCTGCCGTTCGACGAGGTGCTCCCCGACCTGCTGCTGAACGCGCGGCTGGTGCGCCAGTTCCAGGTGGTGAACGGGCGCGATCCCGACCGCATCGCCGCCGCCGTGCGGGGCGAGCATGCCGGAACCATCGTCTACGCCGACTGACCTCGCCGTCCGCGCGGACGGGGTGGCGAAGGCGTACGGCGGCGGCGTGCGCGCGCTCGACGGCGTCTCCTTCTCCGTCCGCGGTGGCGAGCTGGTGGCGCTGGTCGGTGCGAACGGGTCGGGAAAGAGCACGCTGCTGAAGGTCCTTTTCGGCATCGCGCAGCCGGACGCGGGCGCGGTGGAGGTGCTGGGGATGCACCCCCGGCGCGACCGGGCGCGGCTGCGCGGGGCCGCCGGCTACGCGGGGCAGGAGGCGGCGCTCGACCCGGAGATGACGGGGTGGGAGACGCTGCGGCTCTTCCACGCGCTCGCCGCGCTCCCCGGCCGGGATCGGGAGCGGCGATTGGCGGAGACGGTGGAGGAGCACGGCCTGGCGCCCTTCTGCGGCCGGCGGATCGGCACGTGGTCGGGCGGGCAGCGGCAGCGGCTGCACCTCGCGCTGGCCGCCCTGCATGCGCCGCGGCTGATGCTGCTGGACGAGCCGACCGCCAGCCTGGACCCCGACGGCCGCCGCGATCTCTGGCGTCGCCTCGGCGATTGGCGCCACGCCGGGCGGACGACGCTGGTCGCCACGCACGACCTGGTGGACGTGGCCGCGCGGTGCGACCGCGTCCTCGTCCTTCACGCCGGCCGGGTGATCGCGGACGACGCGCCCGCCGCGCTGGTGGCGGCGCACGCGAAGGCGCGGGCCACGGTGATGCTCGCCCATCCCCCGCGCGAGCAGGCGGAGTCGCTGCGGATGGTGCTGGAGGCGCTCCCCGGCTCGCCCGAGGTGGCGATCGACGGGGCGGCGGTGACGCTCTGGCGCGACCGCCACCCCGACGGCGGCGAGCCGGCGCTGGACGTCCTGGCCGCTCATGGGTTCGCGTACCGCGGCTTCGAGCGCGCGGACGCGGACCTGGCCGGCGCGTACTTCCGCCTGACGGGGAGCCGCCCACCCGAGCCCGCGCGCGCGGGCGCGGGGCGGGGACGCGGACGGGGGAGGCGCGGATGAGCGCGGCGCTGCGGGTGGTCGGCGAGACGGCGCGGCGGAGCTGGCTGAAGTCGCTGCGGCGGCCGGTGCCGCTGACCTTCAGCTTCGTGCAGCCGCTGTTCTGGATTCTGATCTTCGGCTTCCTCTTCCACCGCTTCGCGCTGGGCGGCGAGTACGCGGGGCTCTCCTACGTCTCTTTCCTCCTCCCCGGCGTGTGCGCCATGACGGTGCTGTTCGGCGCCAGCCAGGCGGGAATCGACCTCGTGCGTGACCTGCAGACCGGCTTCGCGCAGCGGATGGCCCGCGCCACGGCGCACCCCGGCTGGCTGCTGGCCGGGAAGCTGGCGGGCGACGTGTCGCGGCTCCTCGCACAGGCCCTGGTCGTCGCGCTGCTGGGGATGGCGCTCGGCGCGCGGCTGAATGTCGGTCTCTGGGGGATATTGGTCGCGGCGCTGGGGCTGGCGGCGTTCGCGGTGGCGTACGCCAGCCTGTCGTGCTGGATCGCGCTGAAGACCGGGGCGCCGGAGAGCATGGCGGTGTTCGTCCACGTGGTGAACCTGCCGCTGCTCTTCACCAGCACGGCGCTCGTGCCCACGCGGCAGATGCCGGGATGGCTGGCCGAGGTCGCGCGCTGGAATCCCCTGACGCAGGTGGCCGACGCGCTGCGGCAGGCGCTGCTCTTCGCGCGGATGCCGGACGCGGCGGCGCTGCTGGTGCCGCTGGCGATCCTCGCGGCGCTGCTGTTCGCGCTCGCGCGCCACGCGATGGCGCGCGCGGGGGAGGAGTAGGCGGCGGCCGGTTCGCTTCGGGCGAGGGGCGAATGAATTCGCTGCAACCACCACACGAAGTCCGCCTTCGCGGACTACCGGCTTCGGCGCGTGCGATGTCGGCGTGCGCGCGGCCGGCTCGAGCGTGGGCGCAGCGAACCGGCTGTCTCGAAGCCAGCCGCGCGCACCACAGCAGAGGAGCGAGCG
>DASUYB010000204.1 GCA_036377595.1 Longimicrobium sp.
GCGGCCGCGGCGGGACGATGCGCGGCAGCCAGTCGCGCGGCGGCTCGTTCGGCGGCGGGATGGGCGGCAGCCGCGGCGGCTTCGGCGGCGGCAGGGAGACGGGGAGCAGCGGCGGCGGGATGAGCGCCGGCGGCCGCACCACCACCCGCCGCACCGGCGCGGAGCTGATGGGCGGCTCCACGGGCGGCACCGGCGGCGGCACGGACTTCGGCGGCGGCACCGGCAACCCGGGCGGCACCGGCCGCGACGACGAAGGCGCCGGCAACGTCTGATCGCCGGACCGCTGGACAGCAGAAAGGGGAGGCCTCGCTCGGGGCCTCCCCTTGGTCATCTCTGCCCGATCAGAAAAAGATTGATCTCACGCAGGGTTAGCAGAGTCAGCAGAGGAAACGGCTGCAGTTCCTCTGCTGACTCTGCTGACTCTGCGTGAGACCAGTCTGTATCCGGAACTCTTTACCGCACCAGCGCGGCCACGCCGGCGTAGGGGTCGGCGCGGTTGGCGCGGGCGGCGGCGACGATGTCGGCCAGGGTGCGGCGCAGGTCGCCGCCGCGGCTCTGGTACACGCGCTCGAACAGGTCCAGCCGGTCGTAGTAGATGCGACGCGAGATCAGCGTGGCGTTGTTCAGCGGCTCGCGGGTGAAGCTGGCGAAGGTGTTCACCTTCAGCCGCGGCCGCAGCTCGTCGGCGAACCGGCGCTGCGCCCGCGCGAACACCTCCTCGCGCAGCGCCAGCTTCTGCTCGCGGGTGATGTCGGTGCGCGCGTACAGCGACTCCAGGTCGTGCACCAGCTCGCTCATGAAGAAGCCGAACGCCAGGTCGTCGTCCCACTCGTCGCGCGCGCGGCGGCAGGTGGGCGCGTCGGGGCCGTCGCGGCGGCAGAAGAACTCGATCGCGCCCCGCCCCCCCGCGAAGTTGGCCATGCTCTCGTTGAACGCGATCTTCCCCGGCGCGAAGAAGGTGTTGTGGAAGAGCTCGTGGATCACCGTGTTGGCCAGGTCCACGTCGTCGTAGCGCAGCAGCGTGCTCAACACGGGGTCGTTGAACCACCCCAGCGTGCTGAACGCCGACGTCGGCCGCATGTAGGTGTCGAACCCCTCCGCCTCCAGCTTCTCGGCCTCGCGGCGCGCGTCCTCCTCGTGGAAGAACCCCTTGTACGGCACGCTCCCCACGACGGGGAACCACCACGTCTTCGCACGGAACCGGTCCTTGTAGGCCGCGGAGAGGACGGTGGCCAGCGTGTCGGACTTCTTCTCGGCGAACAGGGTGTAGCTGTCGCCCGTGCGCTCGCCCAGCGAGTCGCGGGCGAAGGCGCGCACGTCGAGCACCAGCCGCAGCTTGCGCCGCGTCTCGGCCGGCTGCCGCGGGTCGGCGATGACGGCGGTGATCGGCCGCCGCCGCGACAGGATCTTCGCCTCTTCCCACGCGCCGCGCAGCACGTAGCCGGGCGAGCAGGCCGAGACGAGCGACGCCGTCAGCCCGACCGCGAGCAGGGCGCGACGAAATGGTACCGGTGCAAGCAAACCCATCTGCAAATCGTTGGATCTAATCCCTGGTGACCCCGCATCCCCCCACGGCAGGAGGATCCGATGCGCTCCAGACTTCTCCTCGCGCTGTTCGCCATCCCCCTCGTCTGCGCGGCGGTCCCCGGCGCCGCCGACGGGCAGCGCACCCACCGCACCCACGGCCGCGTCGTGATCCACCGCGGCGACTACCGGTACCGGACGGCGTACCGCGACCGCATCTACATCCCCGCCCACCGCTACAGGGAGCCGGTCTACCGCTCCCGCGTCGTCTATCGCGACAACGGCTATCGCTACCGCGACGCGTACCGGTACCGCTACGACGACCGCTACTACCGCAACGACCACCGCATCTACCGCCGCAACCCGAACCTCGTGGACCTGGTGCTGCGCGCGGCGGGGGTGCGGTACGACGACCGCTACCGTCATCGCCACACCCGCCGGTGCAGGCACGGGGGGCGGCTGTACATCGCCCTCTGATTCCCCGCGATCCCGGCGACGCCCGCGCCCGGCCGCCCCGCGGTGGCCGGGCGCGTCTTCGTCCCCGTGGCGGAAGAGCCGTGCCGCGATGCACCGCGAGACGACATATTGCCGGGGAGGCGGACCACGGGCCAGAGGAGGGAGATGGGCAGCGATCCGGAGCGCCGCGCGCTGCGGCTGTCGTACTTCACCGTCGCGTACAACGTGGCGGAGGGGGTGGCGTCGGTGGCCGCCGGTGGCGTGGCGGGGAGCGCGGCGCTGGTGGGGTTCGGGCTGGACAGCTTCGTGGAGTCGCTGTCCGGCGCGATCATGGTGTGGCGCTTCCGCACACGCCGCCCGCACGCCGACGCCGAGCGCGCCGAACGCCGCGCCGTGCGCCTGGTCGGCTGCACCTTCTTCGTCCTGGGCGCGTACGTGCTGCTCGGCGCGGCGCGCAAGCTGTGGGTCGGCGAGCGGCCGGAGGGCTCCGTCCCCGGCATCGCCATCGCCCTCGTCTCGCTGGTGGTGATGCCGCTGCTGTACCTGGCCAAGCGCCGCACCGCGCGCCGCATCGGCAGCCGCAGCCTGGCGGCCGACTCGAAGCAGACGCTGGCGTGCATGGGGATGTCGGCCGGCGTGCTGCTCGGCCTCGTGCTGAACCGCGCCTTCGGGCTCTGGCAGGCGGATCCCGTGATGGGGATCGTCATCGCCCTGCTGCTCTTCCGCGAAGGGCGCGAGGCGCTGCGCGAGGGGACGCTCTGCTGCTGCTGAACCCCGCCCCCGCGATCTCCAATCCACACCGTCCGTATCATCCCCGGGATAGAGGCTGGGCTCTACTGATTCGGGGCCGATCTCCACCCCGTCGGGCGCACGTCCGCCGGCAAGCTCCTCTCCCACAGACGTTTGCGCGATCTCCGCATACGGCACCGCTGTTGCCCCGAATGTCGTCGAGGCGTTGGATGGGAAGCAGGCATCCCGGAGCCGCGTCAAAAGGAGACTTCGTGAGCACCGTCACCCAGGAACTGCCCGGCATCCGGGTCAGCGACGCCCTTCCCCGCGCCGTCCGCGCCGCACCAGGCGGCCCTGCCATCTCCAGCGCGCCCATGCTGATCCGCGAGCGCGCCCTCCACTCCGGGCTGCTGCGGTGGAGCACGCAGCTGCGCGAGACCATCGGCGAGACGCTCCGAGAGAGCCGCGACGTCTACCGCTTCGCTTACGAATTCAGCCGGGTGGGAAACAACACCGCGCTGATCGCCGTGCACGACGGCGCCGGCCGGGTGGCCGCCGGGCTGGTGAAGCGGCAGCTGCGGTGGATCAACCGCCTCATCCGCCGCAGCGGCGTCGTGGCCATCACCGACTTCACGGTCAGCCCGTGGATCAACCACGCGCGGCTGGACACCTTCACCGGCGAGTGGGAATCGGCGCTGCGGCGGCTGGAGGCGGTGGAGGAGTGCCGCCGGCGCAACCTCCTCCGCCTGGGGCACGGCGTGCCCGGGCTGAACCTGGACGCCCCCGACCGCGAGGGCTACAAGCGCTACCTGCGCGACCTGTACGTCAGCGAGGGGCTGAAGGCGCTACTGGTGAACGCCCGGTGGCAGGAGGCGCTGGACTTCGCCGCGAGCCTGGGCGAGGACGACCCCGACTGGATCCGCTGCACGGTGGACGAGGCGGTGGCGGTGGCCGCGTGCAGGCTGGGTGACTACGAGCGCGCCGGGCAGGCGTGCGTCGACGGGATCCGCCGGGTGCGCGGATGGGAGGGCGCGGCGCTGCGCGTGCGCCGCGCCGAGGTGCTGGCGTGCGCCGGCGAGACCGGGCGCGCACGGACGGCGATCACCGGCTTCCTCCCCGCGTTCTGCTCGGCCAGCATCGAGCCCGACAACCTGCAGCGCGTGCTGGCGGCGCTGTACCCGATGCTCCGCGCGGCGCAGCTCTGCGAGGAGCTGGGGATGGACGACGAGAGCGCCGCCGTGGCCGAGCGCACCTACGCGGTGGCCTCGCGAGCAGGAGACGAGGTCTTCGCGATCGAGAGCGCGCGGGTGCTGGCCCGGGTCGCGCCCGACAGCGAGCCGTGGATGGAGAGGGTGGAGCGGCTGGAGACCGGGACGATGTACAAGCGCTTCCGCCGCGGCCCGCGCGACGAGGAACGCGGCGAGACGCTCGACCGCCTGTACGAGGAGGCCGCCGCCGCGTTCGACATGCTCTGATCTCGAATCCCGAATGATCGCTCGGGGATTGGCGATCCTGGTTTTCACATGGAGGACACGGAGATCACGGAGGCACCGAGGACCGCGATTGGTTCTCTGTGCCTCCGTGATCTCTGTGTTCTCTGTGTGACTGTCTTTTGCGATGCTTTACGTCGACGGGATGCCGACGGCCGAGGCTGCCGGCATCTGCGTTTCCGTGTCCGTCGACGGGGAGACGACGACGGCGCGTCCCCAGCCGCGCAGCGAGTTGATCACCCACACGGCCGTCGCGCGCTCCAGGTCGGCGAGCGTGAGCGTGCGCTCGTGGAGGGCGCCGTCGCGCAGCAGTTCGGCGCGGAGGACGCCGGGGAGGAGGCCCGCGTCCACGCGCGGCGTCCACAGCGCGCCGTCGATCTCCAGCACCACGTTGGCGATGCGCGTCTCGGCCAGCTCGCCGCGCTCGTTCACCAGCAGCACGTCGTCGTGGGGGATGGAGACGGGCGCGTGGTCGCGGTAGAGCGCGCGCCGCGCCGTCTTGTGGCGCCACAGCGGGTGATCGCTCGGGAGACGGCGACGAGCGACGGCCAGCCGCACCGGCTCCGCCCAGCGCCGCATCGGCTCGTGGGAGATGTCGATGCGCCCGCCCGGCTGCAGCGTCACGCGGATTGTCCGCGGCTCGCGCGGCAGCGTCTCCGCGAGCGTGTCGAGCCGCCGCGCGAGCGAATCCGCATCGAACGCGTAGCCAAAGTGTGCCGCCGACGCCGCCAGCCGCGCGAGGTGCCCGGCCAGGCGAACGAAGCCCTCCCCCGGCGTCCAGCCGAACGTCTCGATCAGCGCGGGATCGGGTTCGCGGCGCACGAACGCGGACTTGGACAGGCACTCGCGGTACTCCGCCGCCGCGTCCGAATCCCACGTGATCCCGCTCCCCACGCCCAGCTCCGCCATGCCCGCCGCGCAGTCGAGCAGCAGCGTGCGGATGGCCACGCTGAACACCGCCTCCCCCGGCGACGCGAAGCCGACCGCGCCCGTATACACGCCGCGCGGCGCGCCCTCCAGCTCCGCGATGATCTGCGACGTGCGCACCTTGGGCGCCCCGGTGACCGAGCCGCACGGGAAGAGCGCGCGGAACACGTCCGCCAGCGTCGTTCCCGCCCGGGTCCGCGCACGGATGGTGGACGTCATCTGGTGCACCGTGGGGTAGCGCTCCACCTCGAACATCCGCTCCACGCGCACCCCGCCGAACTCCGCGATCCGCCCCGCGTCGTTCCGCAGCAGGTCCACGATCATCAGGTTCTCGGCGCGGTCCTTGGGCGATGCCGCCAGCTCCGCCGCGATCTCCGCGTCCTCATCGGGCGATGCGCCGCGCGGCCGCGTCCCCTTCATCGGCCGCAGCTCCAGCTCGCCGCCCGCCCAGCGGAAGAACAGCTCGGGAGACGCGGAGACGACGGCCATGTCGCCGAAGTCGAGCAGCGCGCAGTACGCCGCCCGCTGCGCATGGCACAGCCGCCGGTACAGCGCCGACGGCGAGCCGGCGAACGGCGCGCGGAGCGGGAAGGTGAGGTTCACCTGGTAGGTGTCGCCCGCCGCGATCAGCTCGCGGATGCGCGCGACCTGCGCCGCGTGCTCCGCCTCACGCACGTCCGCGCGCAGCTCGCCGATCTCCGCCGCGTCGAGGTCGTCGGGCGCTTCGACCGGCTCCGTCTCGATCCGCTCCTCGAAGATCCCGAACCACGCCAGCGGCAGCCGCGGGTCCGGCACGCGCGTCACCAGCGCGGGGTCGAACGCGGGTGCGGCCTCGTACGCCATGAACCCGGCCGCGTGGAGTCCCTCGGCGACGGCCCGCTCCACCTCGCGCATCGCCGGCAGCACGTCGCCGAGCGCGTGCGCCCGCACCACGCGCCGCAGCCCGCCGAAGCGGTACGACCCCGCCCCCCGCACCGGGTCGAGCGAATCGAACCGCACGAGGGGCGGATCAGGAGAAGGCGCGCGGTCAGTCACGTCAGGGCTGATGAGGGAGATCCGGAGACACACTTCGGAGAATAGGCCCCGCCAGAGCGGTCATTGCAAGGCTTCGCTGCATTCAGTCACCTTCTGCGAAGTTGACAGTGTTCGTATCGTCGGAGCTCAACGTGAATCGAAGCGACATCAATCGAAACGGCGAGTTGCGGAACAGGAGCGCTATGCCGACCGTATTGCGTAGCGGACCATACCGGTTTTTCTTCTACGCAGGCGACCGCGACGAGCCTCCGCACGTGCACGTGGAACGGGAAGACAATCGGGCGAAGTTCTGGCTCGATCCCGTTCGCATGCAGAACAGCGGAGGATTCAGCGGGATCGAGCTGAACCGGATTACCGCCTTGGTCGAAGCACACCGGGAGCAGTTGCTGAGGGCGTGGAATGACTACTTTGATGAGTGAACTGCGCATCCCCGAAGCGACCCGGGTGACCGTGACCGACGACGCGCTGACCGTGGAGCTTGCGGACGGGCGTACGATCTCGGCGCCGCTGGCGTGGTATCCGCGCCTGGCACACGGCACGCCCGAGGAGCGTGGCAACTGGCGGTTCATCGGCGGGGGGGAAGGAATCCACTGGCCCGACCTCGACGAAGACATCAGCGTCGAGAACCTGCTCGCGGGGAAGCCCTCCGGCGAAAGCCAGCGTTCGCTGAAGCGGTGGTTGGAGATGCGCCGCGGCGCAGCCTGACGATGGTTCGAGACGTACGAGGCCCCTCTCCCGGACCTGCCGGGAGAGGGGCCTCGCATCGGATCGACGTCGCCCAACCTACGTATGCTTCAAGCGCGACGGGCAGACCTCATGATTTGGATCCCACCAGAGAATCCTCATCACGTGCTCCTCACGGATGCCCCAGACGCGGCCCGGCCCGTCGATGCGGAGGGAGAAGTATTCCGCTGCATCGTCCTGCTCGATCGCCTCCAGCCGGTCGCGCGCCTTCTTAGCTAAGGAGCCGAAGTCGACCCCGTGGCTGCCCGTAGGTCCGTCGATCTCCCGCCACGTCATCGATTCGTACGATCCGAGGCGCCGGAGCACGGATTCCGCTTCCTTCGCGCTCATGGTGGTCCAGCACCACGGGCCGCCGATGTCGACGATGCGAAACGCCCAGACCGGAGTCCGGGCGTTCGGATCGGCCGGAGGAGCCTCCCGCGGCTGTTTCCGGGTCTCAAGTGGATACGCGGACCGGGGAATCTTGCCCGGGTCCGCGTATTCCGACCTCGCCTTCCTGTGTGGTTTCTTCTTCGCCATCACGGGAGCGAGCTGTAGTACTCCGACATCGTGGCGAGCGAGATCGGTGCGGCGCCACGCTCTCCGTCGGGCACCCCCTTCCGGGCCTCGCGCCAGGGCAGCTCGCGGTGCGTCAGGTCGCTGAGCACCTGGGCGCTGCGGCCGCCGTAGTAGTCGAGCACCGCATCGACGGTTTCCCGGGCATCCTCGTCCAGCTTCGCGGGATTGCCCCAGGACCATTCACGGATTTCGAACTGGCCCCGGTGGCGGTCGTAGAGGCTGCGGACCACCGGCCCGTTCGCCCACGCCTCGATCGGCTCGCCGAACAGCTGGCGATCATCCCAGACGAGCGACCATGCCTGCGCGTAGTAGATCAGCTTCTGGAGCTTCATCGCGGACATGGGGCCGTGCTCTCGAAGGATGTACGCCGCGACGTCGTGTGCGGAAACCATCCTCTGCCCTCCCCGTTTCACGCCGAACATCTGCCGAAATTAACTCATGAAACGTACACACCTTCGCCTGATTCGTCAAGCGGTCACGCCGTGCACAAGCCGTCCGTCTACCCCGCCGCCGCAAGCCTCGGCGCGTCCCCCAGCAGGCGCGCCAGGTAGCGGCCGGTGAGGCTGTCGGAGACTCGGGCGACCTCCTCGGGTGGGCCCATGGCCACCACGCGGCCGCCATCGGGGCCGGCGCCGGGACCCAGGTCCACAATCCAGTCGGCGGTCTTGATCACGTCCAGGTTGTGCTCGATGAGCAGCACCGTGTGGCCCGCGTCCACCAGGTCGCTCAGCACGCGCAGCAGCTTGCGGATGTCGTCCAGGTGCAGCCCTGTGGTGGGCTCGTCGAGCACGTACAGCTTCTTGCCGCCGCGCCGCGCGCCCTGCGCCAGCTCGCGCGCGATCTTGATCCGCTGCGCCTCTCCCCCGCTCAGCGTGGGCGCGGGCTGGCCGAGGCGGAGATATCCCAATCCCACCTGCTGCAGGTGCCAGAGCGTCTGGCCCAGCCGGTCCTCCTGCAGGAAGAAGCGGATCGCCTCGTCCACCGTCATCTCCAGCACGTCCTTCACGCTGGCCTTGCGGTAGCGCACCTCCAGCACCTCGGGCTTGAAGCGTGCGCCCTGGCAGACCTCGCACGGCACGAACACGTCGGCCATGAACACCATCTCCACCTGCACCTGCCCCTCGCCCTTGCACGCGGGGCAGCGGCCGCCGTCCACGTTGAACGAGAAGTGCCCGGGCCCGAACCCCCGCCGCCGCGCCTCGGGAAGCGACGAGTAGATCCGCCGCACCTCGTCCCACGCCTTGATGTAGGTGACCGGGTTCGACCGCGGCGTGCGCCCGATCGGCGACTGGTCGACGAGCACCACCTCCTTCAGCAGCCCCGCGCCGCTGATGCGGTCGAACGCGCCCACCGCCTCGCCCAGGTGGCGCTTGGCGCTGGTCTCGCCGCCGGAGAGCTCACGCTCGAGCGCGCGGTAGAGCACGTCGTGCACGAGCGTCGACTTCCCCGAGCCGCTGACGCCGGTGACCACCGTCATCGCGCCGGTGGGGATCTCCACGCGGTCGCCCTTGAGGTTGTGCTCGCGCGCGCCCTCCAAGCGGATCCGCGTGCCCGTCACGTGCCGCCGCCGCTGCGGCAGGGGGATGGACTCGCGGCCGGAGAGGTAGCGCCCGGTGAGCGTCTCCGCGCGCAGCATCTCCTCCAGCGGCCCCTGGAAGACGAGGTCGCCGCCGCGCTCGCCGCTCCCCGGGCCCAGCTCCACCAGCCAGTCCGCCAGCCGCATCGCATCGGGATCGTGCTCGACGACCAGGACGGTGTTGCCGTGCTCGCGCAGGCGCACAAGCAGGCGCAGCAGCCGGTCGTTGTCCGCGGGGTGGAGGCCGATGGTGGGCTCGTCGAGCACGTACAGCGTGTCGACCAGGCGAGATCCCAATGAATTCGCCAGGGTGATGCGCTGCGCCTCGCCGCCGGAGAGGGTGCGCGTCTGCCGGTCGAGGGTGAGGTATCCCAATCCCACGTCGTCGAGGAAGCCGACGCGCGCGTCCAGCTCCTTGAGGATGGTGTCGGCGATGGCGCGCTCCTGCTCGTCCAGCGGGCTCGCGGCGCAGTCGGCGCCCGGCGCGTCGCCCGTCAGCCGCAGCGAGGCCAGCCAGGTGCGCAGCCGGGTGAGCGGAAGCGCGCTGACCTCGGCGATGCTGCGCCCCCCCACGCGCACCCAGAGCGCCTCGGGGCGGAGCTTGGCGCCGTTGCACACCGGGCAGGTCTGCGCCGTCTGGTACTGCCGGATGAAGACGCGGATGTACTGTTTGTAGCGCTTCTCGTCGAGGTCGTCGAAGAAGGAGTAGACGCCCTGGAAGCCGCGCGCGCCGTGCAGCACCTTCTGGCGGAAGTCCGCCGGCAGCTCGCTCCACGGCGTGTCGACGGAGACGCCCTCCTTGCGCGCGAACGCGTACAGCTTCGTGCGGCGCGATTCGTAGCGCGGCATCCGCCACGGGTCCACCGCGCCCTCGGCCAGCGAGCGGTTGGGGTTGCAGACGATCAGCGTCTCGTCGAACTGCAGGACGGCGCCGAACCCCGTGCACTCCGGGCAGCTCCCGTACGGGTTGTTGAAGGAGAAGAGCTGCGGCGACGGCGTCGCGAACTCGATCTCGGGATGATCCGGGCAGCGGAAGCGCTCGGTGAAGCGCAGCGGCGGCCCGTCCACCGGGACGACGACCGCCTCGCCCTCGCCCTCGGCGAACGCCTGCTGCAGCGAGTCGGCCAGGCGGCCGGCATCCTCCGGATCGACGCGCAGGCGGTCGATGACGACGAGGAGCGCGGAGACGGTGGTGAGGTCGATCGACGCGCCCTGCGCGGGGACGTCGTCCAGGTGCAGCTCGCGCCCGTCGGCGAGGACGCGCAGGAAGCCGAGCGCGCGCAGGTTCTCCACCACCAGCGCGTGGGTGAGACGCGCCGAGCGGGGGAGGGGGAAGCAGACCATGATCCGCGCGCCGTCGGGGAGCCGGAGCACGGCGTCCGTCGCGGACTGCACGGTGTCGGGGCGGATCTCGCGGCCGCAGGGGGTGTCGCCGTGGCCGGGGCAGAAGGTGCGGCCGACGCGCGCCCAGAGGAGGCGGAGATAGTCGTAGACCTCGGTCGCTGTGCCGACGGTCGACCGGCTCGTTTTCGTCGGATTGCGCTGCTCGATGGCGACGGCGGGGGAGATGCCCTCGACGCGGTCGACGTCGGGCTTCTCCATGCGGTCGAGGAACTGCTTGGCGTAGGTGGACAGGCTCTCGACGTAGCGCCGCTGCCCCTCGGCGTAGACGGTGTCGAAGGCCAGCGAGCTCTTTCCCGAGCCGCTCGGCCCCGTGACGACGATCACCGACCTTCGTGGCAGGTCCAGATCGAGATTCTTGAGATTGTGCTGCCGCGCCCCGCGGATGACGATCTTGTCCTTCATGCCCGGGAAACTACTAGGGGACGGGGGACGGCGGACAGGGGACTGAGTGCTGAGTGCTGAGTGCGAGAGTGCGAGAGTGCGAGAGTGCGAGAGTGCGAGAGTGCGAGAGTGCGAGAGTGCGAGAGTGCGGACACGGCGATATTAGGACGGGCGGGTAAACCCGCGGCTGGAACATTGGGAAGCCTGCTGCGCAGGCTGCAGGTCGGCCACCAAGCCGGTGGGCAGCCATCCGCGCCGCCGCATCGTCCGCATGAGGTTGATTGAAGCCTCGCGCAGTTTGCGAGGCTTTCCAATGTTCCAGCCGCGGCTTCAGCCGCCCGCCACGACGCAAGGCCTCGACTTCTTCATCCCCCCGAAATCTTCATCTCCCGCTTGTCCGGGCGTGGTGTGGCTCGCACGTTCTCATCGCGTCCTCCGCATCGCATCGCCCACCGCACACGATGGAGGCCCGTTCATGCGCAGGAGCCTGGCCATCCTCGCCGCCGCGCCGCTGCTGACGGCGACCACGTGCTTCCGCAGCTACGAGCTCAAGACGTCGCCGCGGCCGGACCCGGGAAAGCCCGCCATTACCGGGTGGAGCGGCACCCGCCCGGTGGCCACCAGCGCGCTGACGGTGGAGCGCTGCCGGCCCCTCGAGCTCCGCCACGAGGTCTGGAGCATCGCCCGCAAGGACCGGAGCGACAGCACGGCCGCGCCCGAGCCCATCATCTACGGCGAGCTGCCCAAGGGGTTCGAGGAGGAGCGTGCGCCGGAGCCGCTGGCCGCCGGCGTCTGCTATCACATGCGGGGCTACGGCACGGTGGCCGACAGCACGCGCGAGTTCGCCGTGGGCAGCGGCGGCTTCCACGTGCTGCGCGACGGCACCGTGGCCCCCGGCGGCGGCGGATGGCGCGAGTCGGTGCACTACGACCGCGACTTCGAGCGCGCCGCCGTCCATTGCCGCCGCGCCTTCCGCGGCGCCCGCACGCCGGAGCAGGCCGCGGCGGTGGACGCGCGCACGTTCGCCATCTCCGACACCTCCATCACCTGCGAGGACATGCGCACCCGCTTCGTCACGGCGATGCGCGACACGCCCAGCACGGAAAAGACGGTGTTCGCCGTCGTCGGCCTGGTCGCCGCGCTGGGCGCCATCTTCTGGCTCGAGGACGTGGCGAAGCGCAGCGTGCCGTTCTGACGGGGGAAGTGCGTGAGTGCGGAGTGCGTTGATCCCTCGAGCCCGACGCACTCCCGCACTTTCGCACTCTCGCACTTTCGCACCCTCGCACTCCCTCCCCGGCACCGTCCCTGCATCTCCGCGCGCCACAACGCGTTGACCCGAGCGGCGGAGAACTGCGGATGAACTCGTTCAGCACCTATCTCATCGGCTTCATCATCCTGGTGATCGGCCTGGCGCTGGCCGCGCACCTGCTGGGCGCGCCCACGATGTGGATCGTGGTGGGGATCATCATCCTGGTGGGGATCGGGATCATGGCCGCCACCACCCGCACCCGTCACCGCGACCCCGGCGGCCCGACCTATTGACGCGGGCGCCCGCCCCTCCTTCGTTTCACCGGTATCCACCAATGAACCGCGTGAGGAGGGGCAGATGCCGGAGGGCGTGCAGGTCGAGTATCCCATCGAGGTCACCTGGGAGGGCGGGCGGCGCTGGCGCGGCGGCCCCGCGGGCGGCCCGTCGCTGGTCGTGGACGGCAACCGCGAGGTGTCGCCCAGCCCCGTCGACACGCTGGTGGTGGCGCTGGCGTCGTGCTCGGCCATCGACGTGGTCGACTACCTGGAAAAGCGCCGCACGCCGCCGTCTTCGATCTCCGTCTCCGTGCGCTTCTCGCGCGCGCCCGAGCCGCCGCGGCGCCTGACCGACGCGCACCTGGCCTTCCGCGTGGCCAGCGACTCGTCGCGCGAGCACGTGGAGCGCGCCATCCAGCTCTCCTTCGACAAGTACTGCTCCGTCGCCAACTCGCTGGCGCCCGACACGCGGCTGGGCTGGTCTCTCGAGCTGGAGCCGGCGACGGCGGCTGTCGGGGGCGAATAAATTCGCGGCAAACAACCACACGAAGTCCGCCTTCGCGGACTACCGGCGGCGCCTCGGACGTGAGGCCGGTGCGCACAACGGGCTTCGGTCCGCGCAACGCTGTGGGAGTCACGCAGACCCAACGCACTCCCGCACTTTCGCACTTTCGCACTTTCGCACTTTCGCACTTTCGCACTTCCAGGACGTGACGGCTGATCGGGGGGGATCCGAGGGGATGACCGGGCCAACGGTGATGAAGTTCGGCGGCACGTCGGTGGAAGACGCGGCCGCCTTCGAGCGCGTGGCCGCCATCGTCGCCGCGCGGATGGAGATGCGGCCCGTGGTCGTGGTCTCGGCGATGGCGCGCTTCACTGACGCGCTGGTGGCCGCCGTGCGCCAGGCCGCCGCCGGCGAGCCCGCCGAGGCCGCCGCGTCGCTCGACGAGCACCTGCACCGGCACGCCGCCGTGGTCCGCGCGCTCATTCCCGCGGCGGCGCGGCAGGAGCTGGTGGACGAGCTGGAAGCGGCGCGTCACACGCTGGCCGACCTGCTGCGCATCATCGCCGCGCACCCGGGGACGCGGCCGCCGCTGCACGACGAGGTGGTGTCGTTCGGCGAGCGGCTGTCGTCGCTGCTGGTGGCCGCCGTGCTGCGCGCGCGTGGACTGCCGGGGCGCTGGGTGGACGCGCGCCGCTGCGTCCGCACCACCGCCGCGCACACCCGCGCCGAGCCGCTGATGGACGCCACCCGCGCCGCCACCCGCGCCGAGGCCGGCCCGCTCCTGGGCGCGGGCGAGATCCCCGTGCTGGGCGGCTTCATCGGCGCGGCCGAGAACGGGGCCACCACCACGCTCGGCCGCGGCGGCTCGGACTACAGCGCGGCGCTGGTCGGCGCCGCGCTGGACGCCGGCGAGATCCAGATCTGGACCGACGTCACCGGCTTCCTGACCGCCGATCCGCGCGTCGTCCCGCACGCGCTGCAGATCCCCCGCCTCTCCTATGCCGAGGCCGCCGAGCTGGCCTTCTTCGGCGCCAAGGTGCTGCATCCCCGCACCATCCAGCCCGCGGTGGCGCAGCACATCCCCGTGCGCGTGTGCAACTCGCGCGACCCCGGGGCCGAGGGGACGTGGATCGAGGACCAGTCCGAGCCCAGCCCGCGCGCCGTGAAGGCTATCGCCCACAAGACCGGCACCACGCTGGTGCAGGTGACGGCGGCGCGGATGCTGGGCGCGTACGGCTTCCTGCGCGCGTTCTTCGAGGTGTTCGAGCGCCACCGCGCCTCGGTGGACGTGGTGGCCACCAGCGAGGTCTCGATCTCCGCCTCGCTCGACGACCCGGCGGCGCTCCCCGCGCTCATCCCCGACCTGGAGCGGCTGGGCACCGTGGGCGTGGAGGAGGGGAACGCGATCGTGTGCGTGGTGGGCGAGGGGCTGGGCGCCAGCCCGGGGGTCGCGGGCGAGGTGTTCGGCGCCATCCGCGACGTGAACGTGCGCATGATCTCGCAGGGTGCGTCGCGCATCAACCTGACCTTCGTGGTCGGCCAGGACCGCGTCCGCGAGGTCGTCCGCCGCCTCCACGCCACCTTCTTCGAGGAGTGAGCCCGGCGCGTTCCGCCGCATCCCGCCCCCACCCCCGGCTCGTTGCGCTCGCCACCCCCTCCCCCAAAACCGACTGGGGGAGGGGGAACTGCGAACTCTGGCGCGAATCCATGGCTGTCATTCCGAGGGCGACCGCACCGAAGCTGCGTCCGCGCAAACGGTTGTGAGCCCGAGGAATCTTCGGCCTGCCCCGGCGCCGATGGCCGATTCTCGCGCGGAAACAGGCTACAGATTCCTCAGGCGCAAGGGTTTGGCGCGCGACAAGAGGACGGTGCAGCGCCTTCGGAATGACATGGCACGGGGTTCGTTTTCAGCGAAAAGGGGCGGGCACACAGTGCCCGCCCCGCCTTTGGACCGTCACAGACCGCGAATCACGTCTGGTCGAGGAGCTGCTCGTAGCCCTGGCGCGGGAGGGCGCCGACCTGCTTGGCGACCTGCCGGCCGTCCTTGAACACCATCACCGTGGGGATGGACGCGATCCCGAAGCGCTGCGACACCCTCGGGTTGCGCTCGGTGTCGACCTTGGCGACGAGCACCGAGCCCATCCGCGTCCGCGCCAGCTCGTCCATGACGGGCGCCACCATCTTGCACGGCCCGCACCAGTCGGCATAGAAGTCCACCAGCACCGGCACGTCCGTGCCGCCGATGACGCGATCGAAGGTCGTATCGGTGAGATGCACGGGATGGTCGAGCGCGAGCGACGTACCGCAGGCTCCGCATCTCGGGCCGTCGCCGGCGCGGCTGGCGTTGATGCGGTTGAGGCGCCCGCACGTCGGGCAGGGAATGGTCAGCTTCTTCGTGTCCGTCGCCTGTGTTGTACCCATGTCGCTTCTCCCTCGGCCGTAGTCCGGTTACTTTACCCGGTCTGCAATATTCGGGGCGTTAGCTCAGCTGGGAGAGCGCCTGCTTTGCAAGCAGGAGGTCATCG
>DASUYB010000205.1 GCA_036377595.1 Longimicrobium sp.
GGCCCCCTCCCCCGGCCCCTCCCCCGCTGCGCAGGGGAGGGGAGAACTCAGCGCGAATTCCTGTTCCCGCGCGGTGATGCGGCCTTGGCCTCGCGTCGAGGGGGGGTGCGAAATGCGCGGATAGTTGCGCGGCGCGCCACCCTCTCCCGTTATCGGGAGGGCGAGCGCTCTAAGGCGCGGGGTGAGGGCCCCCGCGGCCGCGGAAATCTCCGCTTGAAGGTTAGATGTACCCCCTCGATTTGCCCCGGTCCCCGGCCCGGCACGATCTTTCCGCGTGCGGGGCCGGTTGGCTCGTGCGTGGATGGATCGGGGATCGAGCGGAGATTCGGGATCGCAATGACGACGGCATCACCCTACGCGCCGGCGGACCTGCCGCGGGCGGATTTCCTGGACCGCATCGGCGCCGAGGTGCACCGGCGCGTGGTCGGGCAGGACTACATGATCGAGCGGCTGCTGATCGGGCTGCTCACGGGCGGCCACGTGCTGTTCGAGGGGCTTCCCGGCCTGGCCAAGACGCTCGCCGTGCGCACCTTGGCCGAGACCATCGACGCCACCTTCCAGCGCATCCAGTTCACCCCCGACCTCCTCCCGGCGGACGTGGTGGGGACGACCATCTACAACGCGCGCACCGGCGAGTTCGTCCCCCACAAGGGCCCCATCTTCGCCCACATCGTACTGGCCGACGAGGTGAACCGCGCGCCGGCCAAGGTGCAGGCGGCGCTGCTCGAGGCCATGCAGGAGCGCCAGGTCACCATCGGTGGCGAGACCTATCCTCTTCCCCAGCCCTTCCTCGTCCTGGCCACGCAGAACCCCATCGAGCAGGTGGGGACGTATCCCCTCCCCGAGGCGCAGGTCGACCGCTTCATGCTGAAGGTGCGGGTGGGATATCCGACCCGGGACGAGGAGAAGGAGATCCTGCGGCGGATGAGCGGGCCGGGGACGATCCCCGTCGCGCGGGTGGCGCACCCGGACGAGATCCTGGCCGCGCGCGAGCAGATCGCCAACCTGTACCTGGACGACAAAATCGCGGACTACATCCTCAACCTCGTCTTCGCCACGCGCGAGCCGAAGGCGGCGGGGGCGGCGGACCTCGAGCCGCTGATCGAGTTCGGCGCGTCTCCCCGCGCGACGATCGCGCTGGCGGCGTGCGCGCGCGCCCACGCCTTCCTGCGCGGCCGCGCGTACGTGACGCCCGAGGACGTGAAGGCCATCGGCCCCGACGTGCTGCGCCACCGCATCCTCACCACCTACGAGGCCGAGGCCGAGGAGATCACCCCCGACCACATCGTGCGCCGCGTGTTCGAGACGGTGCGCGTGCCGTGAGGCGATCGTGGCGGTGATGAGCGGCGGCGAGGCCGAGTCAGCGATGACCGCGCGGAAACGGGACAGGGAGCGTGGCCGCGGCCGCGCGGGCCCTCTCCCTGGCGCTTCGCGCCGGTCCCTCCCCCAAAACAGCCTGGGGGAGGGACGTGGGCTCGCTCCGCTCGCGGCTGGTTCGAGTGTGAGGGCAAAGAGCGGAGAAAGCCCGCCGCATCCGTGCAACGCAGGCTGGAGGTGCTTCGGAGCCGCGCTCATGGTCACGAGCGAAGCGAGCCCGTCCCTCCCCCAGGCTGTTTTGGGGGAGGGACAGGCTGTCCGGACGCGACGCAGACGCGCCGGGCAGCCAGGGAGAGGGCCCGGGAGGCGGCGGCCATGCTGAGCCGCTTCTCCCCACCGAAACGCGAGCCGCGGCGGCGCTTCGTCTGGCTGCGCTCGCTCTTCCGGCGCCGGCGGCCGCACGCGCCGGCGCTCCCCGCGCACGCAAGCACGGCGCCGGCGCTCCCCGAGGTGCTGCGGCAGGTGCGGCGCATCGAGCTGCGCACGCGGGGGCTCGTCTCGTCGCGCTTCAGCGGCGAGTACCACTCGGTGTTCAAGGGGCAGGGGATCGAGTTCGTCGAGGTGCGCGAGTACCTCCCCGGCGACGACGTGCGCACCATCGACTGGAACGTCTCGGCGCGCACCGGCGGCACCTTCGTCAAGAAGTACGTGGAGGAGCGCGAGCTCTCCGTCCTGCTGATGGTCGATCTCTCCGGCTCGGAGCGGTTCGGCACGCGCGGGCGGTTCAAGAGCGAGATGGTGGCCGAGGTGGCCGCCTCGCTGGCGATGAGCGCGGTGCGCAACAACGACCGCGTGGCCCTCCTCGTCTTCACCGACGGCATCGAGCTGTTCGTTCCCCCGCGCAAGGGGCGGCGCCACGCGCTGCGCATCGTCCGCGACCTCCTCTCCTTCGAGCCGAAGGGGGTGGGGACGGACCTCACCGGCGCCATCGAGTACGCCGTGCGCCTCCTCCGCTCGCGCTCCATCGTCTTCCTGGTCTCCGACTTCCAGCAGCCGGTGACGCACGAGCTGGAGCGCGCGCTCACGGCGATGGCCTACCGCCACGACGTCGTTCCCGTCGTGCTCACCGACGCGGCGGAGCTGGAGTTTCCCGACGCCGGGCTGGTGCAGGTGACCGACCCCGAGACGGGCGCGCTGGTCGTCTTCAATTCGGGGGATGATGAACATCGCCGGGCGTTCCGCGATGCGGTGGAGCGCGAGCGGACGGCGATCCTGCGCATCTTCCGCCGCCTGGGGCTCGATGCGATCGAGCTGAACACGGCGGGCGACACCTCGCGCGCGATCCTCTCCTTCTTCCGCCGCCGCGAGCGCCGGCTCCGCCGATGACGCGCGCGGCCTGGCTCCTCCTCGTCTTCTCGCTGCTGGCGACGGCGCCGCTGGCCGCGCAGGACACCACGCCTGCGACGCGGTCGCGCGAGCGGCTGGGCCAGCTCCCGCCGCGCGGGCAGCGCCAGCGCATCACACCGCTTCCCCGCGCGGGCGGGGGGACGCGCGACACGCTGCGGCTGACGGTGGATGCGCTGATCGATCCGAATCCGCCGCCGGGATTCTCGTACCGCGGCAGCGTGGAGCCGAAGACCGTCACCGTCGGCGACCGCTTCTCGTCGGGGCTCGCCGTCTCCGTCGCGGCGGGGACGCGGGTGGAGATCGAGGCGCCGAAGGACTCCGCCGACCGCTGGCGTGTGCTCGGCCGCGCGACGGTCTCACCGCGGGACAGCGCGCGGACGCGGTACCTCGTCGTCGTTCCCATGGTGGCGTGGGTGCCGGGGATGCCGGACACCGCCCGGACGGAATTGCGGCTCACCGCGCCGGACGGGACCGTCGCCACCGTCCCCGTCACCCTGCGCCTGCCGCGGGTGCGCGCGACGCTGCCGGACGACACGACGAAGTGGCGCGTTCGCCCGCCGCACGACGTGTGGGGCCCGTCGCACGACTGGCGGATGATCGCCGCGCTCGCGCTCATCGCCCTGCTCCTGCTCGCGGTGATCGCGTGGCTGGCGGCGAAGCTGATCCGCGCGCGGCGCAAACGGCGCGTCCCCGCGACGGCGCGGCAGCGCGCGCTGGCGCTGCTGGAGCGCGCGCGCACTTCCGGCTTCATCGAGGCGGGGAACTGGAAGGCGTTCTACACCCTCGTCGCCGAGGCGCTGCGCGGGCTGGCGGCGGCGCTGGACGCGCGCTGGAGCACGGACCTGACCTCGGAGGAAGTGATCGCGGAGATGCGCGCTGCGGGCGTGGCGGAGGATCGCGTGGAGGCGCTGGAGCATCTCCTCCGCGTCGCCGATCTGGCCAAGTTCGCGCGCCGCGGCCGCGCGCCGGACGACGCGCGGCGTGACCTCGACGACGCGCGGCGGTGGGTGGAGAGCTTCGCCGCGCCGGAGCCAGTCGCGGAGGACGCGACGGTGGGGGTGGCGCCGTGACCATCCAGTTCGCGCACCCGTGGGCCCTGGCGCTGCTGGTGCTCGTGCCGCTCTGGTGGTGGCGCGTCCGGCGCGCGCGCGACACGGGGATCGTCTTCTCGCGCGCGTCGACGCTGGCCGCGCTGGGGACGCGCGGGGCGGCATTCCTGGGTGTTCTGCCGGAGATCCTGCGCACGGCGGCGCTCGTCTCCCTGATCCTGGCCATCGCCCGGCCGCGCACCGGCGCGCGCGTGGTGGAGGAGACGTCGGAGGGAATCGACATCATGGTGGCCATCGACGTCTCGTCGTCGATGCTGGCGCAGGATTTCACCCCCAACCGCCTGGGCGCGGCGAAAACGACGCTGGCGGAGTTCATTTCCGGCCGCCCTCACGACCGCATCGGCCTGGTCGCCTTCGCCGCCGAGGCGCTGACGCAGGTGCCCGCGACGGCGGACCACAACCTCCTCGGCGCCGCGCTCGACAACATCCAGGTGGGCGTGCTGGAGGATGGGACCGCGATCGGGCTCGGCCTGGCGACGGCGGCGAATCGGCTGAAGCTGGCGGCCGGGCAGTCGCGCGTGATCATCCTGATGAGCGACGGCGTGAACAACCGCGGCGCCGTGAACCCGGTGGACGCGGCGAAGGCGTCGGCGGCGTTCGGCATCCGCGTGTTCACCATCGGCGTGGGGTCGAGGACGCGCGCGCGCATCCCCGTCGCCGTCACCCCCGACGGCCGGCTGCGCTACGCGTGGATGCCCGTGGACATCGACGAGCCGCTGCTGCGCCAGATCGCCCAGACCACGGGCGGCCGATACTATCGCGCCACCGACACGCGCGCCCTCCAGCGCGTCTACGCCGAGATCGACCGCCTGGTGAAGACGCGCGTGCAGGTGCGGCGCTACGTGCGCTTCAGCGAGCGCTATCTCCCGTTCCTCCTGGCCGCCGCGGCGCTGCTCGTCTCCGAGTGGTGCTTCCGGGCCACGCGGTGGGGGAGGGTACCATGAACAGAAAGTCCTAAGTCCTGGGTCCTAAGTCCTAAGTGGAAAGGACTCAGCACTCAGCACGGACTTAGGACTCAGGACTTAGGACTTAGGACTTAGGACTTAGGACCAAGGACTCAGGACTATCGGTTTCCAGATGGACCGCATGGCGCACCCCGAGCTGCTGCATCTCATCCCCCTCCTCCCGGCGATCGTGGGGGTGGCGATGCTGCTGTACGCGCGCCGCCGACGCCAGGCCGCCGAGGCGCTGGGCGAGGCCGGGCTCGTGCGCCGCCTGAGCGCGGCCGACCTGACCGCCGCGCCCAACCGCCGCATCCTGCTGGTGACGCTGGCGGCGCTCCTCCTCGGCGTGGCGCTCGTGGGGCCGCTCTGGGGGGTGGAGCCGGAGCTGGGGCAGGGGGGGACGGCGGACGTGGTGCTGGTCCTCGACGCGTCCAACTCCATGCGCGTGCGCGACGTGGAGCCCGACCGGCTGGGGTGGGAGAAGCGCGCCGCGCGCGAGCTGCTGCAGCGGCTCGACGGCGCGCGCGTGGGGATGGCGATCTTTACCGGCCGCGGCTACGCCGTCTCGCCGCTGACGACGGACTTCACCGCGCTGCAGCTGTACCTCGACGGCCTCTCGCCCGAGGTGGTGACGCAGGGCGGCACCTCGCTCTCCGAGGCCATCACCCAGTCGATGGGGCTGCTGATGGAAACGCGCGGGGAGATGCCGTCCGGCTCGCTCGTCCTGCTGACCGACGGCGACGCGCTGGAGGAGCGCGACGAGGTGCTGCGCGCGGCGAACATCGCCCGGCGTGCCGGCGTCCCCGTCAGCACGGTGGGGATCGGCACGCCGCAGGGCGGCCGCGTTCCCGACCTGGATCCGGTGACGGGGAAGCAACTCGGCTGGAAGCGCGAGCCCAACGGCGAGGTGGCCGTCTCCCGCCTGGGCGCGCCGCTGCTGGCGGAGGTGGCGAAGCGCAGCGGCGGCGTCTACGTCAACGCGGCGCAGCCGAACGCCGCCGTGCAGGTCGCCGCCGCCGCGCGCGGGGTCCCAGGGCGGGCGCGGCGGACGGGCGCCGGCGCGCCGGGGAACCGCTACGAGTGGTTCGCCGCGGCGGCGCTGCTGCTGCTGGCCCTCGACGCGCTGGTCCCCGAGGAGCTGGCGGGACGGCGTCGGAAGCCGCGGACGCGGGGGGCGGCGTGAAGCGGCTCCTGCTCCTGCTCGCCTTTCCGCCGCTGCTGGGCGGCGGCATCGCGGAGGGGAACCGCCTCTACCGCGAAGGCCAGTTCCGCCGCGCCGAGGCCGTCTACCGCCGCCGCCTGGCCGACGGCGACACCTCCGCCGCGCTGCGCTACGACCTGGGCACGGCGCTGCTGCGGCTGGGGCGGTGGGACGACGCCCGCCCGCACCTGGAGGCCGCGGCGGAGACGCGGGTCGCCGCGCTGCGCCAGCGCGCGCACTACAACGCGGGGAACGCGGACCTGGAGCCCGTCTTCCGCCGCCGCGTGACGGGTGACGAGCAGCGGCGCGAGCGGCTGGAGCGCGCCATCCGCCACTACAAGGAGGCGCTCCTCCTCCGCCCCGGCGACATGGACGCCAAGTGGAACCTGGAGTTGGCGCTGCGCCTCCTCCGCCGCGAACCGCCGCGGCAGGGGGGGGGAGGGGGCGGCAACGAGAGCAGCCCGTCGTCGGGCGGCGGGGGCGCGCAGCAGCCGCAGCCCGCGCCGCAGCCGTCGCCGTCGCAGCAGCCGCGGCCGGAGCTGAGCGAGCGCGAGGCCGAGCGCATCCTCACCGGTGCGGCGGGCGCGGAGAAGGAAGCGCAGCGCCAGGTGCTGAAGCGCGCCCGCGCCGACCGCCGCCCCACGCGCGACTGGTGACTAAAGTGATCGTATGCGGCGTAAGGTTCTCTCCCCTTGGTAAAGATCTACACGAGAAGCGAGCCGTATGTATTTCCGCCTCCTGAATTGGCTCTCCGAGTTGCTCTTGGAGACAGATGACGGCATCGAACTGGAGTTCGACTTGGACGGACCTCACCACATTCGTGTGATGTTGCGATCCCCTTCTGGGGAGAAGGAGTGGGAGCGATATGGACGAGTTGCAACAGTTGTCACCGCAATTTGTGAATTTACGCCGGATCCAACGATTTTGTCTGTCTTCGAATCTCTCGCGGCCGGTGTCGTGCCCGAGGCGTCGCCATCTCCTGAATCGTCGCTGTGGGCTGATTACTTTGAAGCGAATGGACGTAGACTTCTTCCGGCCGACCTTTTCCCGAAGCATGCGAGTTTATTTGTTGATGAAGTCCGAACAGAACTTGGGACGTCTATCAAGCAGGTTGTGGAGGTTCTGCGGTGGCGGATGGGTGCTTGGACTCCGCATGATCCTTTTCATGCAGGGTTCCACGATGCTGAATGGTCGCTCGATGGTACCCTCTGGCACGTGCTTCCAGCTTATACACTCTTCAGAATTGGTCCCTCAGCTGTAGTAGGTCTTTCAAGGGAGGAATTTTCTGAACTCACCCAAATGCTCACGGACAGGCAGACTGAGCCCGTCGGTCACGTTCTCTTCCGAGAAGCATGGGACAGTCGGTTGCGGAATTCGCGCAGTGCCTTGGTTATCGGTGTAGCCGCACTTGAGATCGGGCTGAAGGAATGCATAGCAGACCTAGTTCCTGCGGCAGAGTGGCTAGCCATGAATGCGCCAACACCTCCCGTGGTCAAGATGCTTCGGAAGTACCTACCAACGCTTCCTGTGCGACTTGGTTTTGACGGGAAGGCTCTCATACCGCCTAAACTTCTCAAAGTCTTGGACGAGGGGGTCGAACTCAGGAACCAAGTTGCGCATTCGGGGAATGGTGAACTAACGTTTCTTCTTCTTGAAGAGGTACTGCTGGCAGTCAGGGATGTCCTCTGGCTTCTCGATTACTACCGCGGTCGTGAGTGGGCTATAAACTACGTTAGCGAGACTACGAAAGAAATGCTTTTCCCACCGCATCGCACAGCAACGAAAGGCACGCGAGTGGCTCGGTCGGGGGAGTAGATTCAAGCATCATACGAGGGGCCGATCCACAAACACAGGCACGAGACATTCTGTTGGTTTTGCGGAATTCGCAGGATGCGGTGATCGTCGCAATTCGCATGGGGGGATTGACGTTAGCTGCGCTCGATGATTTCATTATCGCGTCGAAATCTTCCCGCTTCCCCTCCCGCTGTTCTCGCGATGCGAATCCTGAACACCGTCCTCGTAGCCGCGCTGGCGATTGCCGGCGCCGCCGCCCACGCCGCAGCCCAGCGGTCGCAGCAGCAGCAGATCGGCAGCTTCACGATCTTCCACCAGGCCGACCTGATCACCGACGCCAGCCGCACGGGCGCCATCTCGCCGTCCGACGACGGCCAGTCGTTCATCGGCTGGCAGTGCCACGGCGACACCACCGGGATGTTCCTGGCGTGGGAGGGCGAGCCCGGCGGCGACGACGCCGACGTCATCTTCCGCTTCGACCAGGACGCGCCCGACAGCACGGTGCTGGCGCAGACCGGCAGCGACGGCAAGCTCTACCTGTGGTTCCCGCTGGACGAGACGTACGCGCTCACGCAGCGCGCGATGACGGCCTCGCGGCTGGTGATCCGCTGGTGGGACGTCGAGGAGACCACGCACGACCTGGTGTTCAACCTGAACGCCAGCGGCCGTGCGCTGCGCACGCTTCCCTGCGTGGCCTCCGGGCGCCCGCCGGTGCTCGGCAGCCCATCGCCCGCGATGCGAAAGCCGAGCGACAAGAGCTGACGCGGCGGGGGGACTGGATCCGCGCTGAAGGGGAGGTGTCGGCGCGGCCGCGGGCGGGGGGGG
>DASUYB010000206.1 GCA_036377595.1 Longimicrobium sp.
TCCCTCACCGCCTCGGCGTCCACCACGCCCGATCCGCCGACCAGTCCCGCCGCGATCTCCAGCCCCGTCAACGCCTGCCGTGCGTCGCCGCCAGTGTTGCGCACCAGCGCGTCCTCCGCGTCGGGCTCCAGCGTCACGCGGCCGCCCAGCCCGCGCTCCGGATCGCTTACCGCGCGGCGGACCACGGCGCGGACGTCATCCTCCGTCAGCGGCTCGAGGACCAGGACGCGCGAGCGGGAGAGGACGGCGGCGTTGATCTCGAACGCGGGGTGTTCCGTCGTCGCCCCGACCAGCGTCATCAGGCCGGACTCGATCCAGGGGAGTAGGAAGTCCTGCTGCCCCTTGTTCAGCCGGTGGATCTCGTCGATGAAGAGGAGCGTGCGGCGCCCCGCCTTCCGCCGCGTCTCCGCCTCCTTCACCACCTCGCGCAGCCGGGGGACGCCCTCGCTGACGGCGTTGAAGGGGACGAAGGTGGCCCCGCTGGCCGCGGCGATCAGGCGGCCGAGCGTGGTCTTCCCGCTCCCCGGCGGGCCGTGGAGGATGAGGTTGGGGAGATGGCCCGCGGCCAGCAGCTTCCGCAGCGTCCCCTCGGGCCCCACGAGCGCCTGCTGGCCGACGATCTCGTCCAGCGAGCGCGGCCGCATCCGCTCGGCCAGCGGCGCGTCCGCGGCGGGTGAGGGAGACGAAGGCTCGTCGCGGCGGCTCGGCGGCGGCGCCTCGGGTTCGCCGAAGAGGGAGAAGTCGCTCACGGGACGATCCCCCGCAGCATCAGGAAGGTCGCGTAGAAGAGCGCGGACCCGGCGCAGACCGCCAGCGCCGGCGCCAGCTTGTGCCCCTTCTGCACCTCGGGCACCAGGTTCGACGCGGCCACGTAGATGGTGACCCCCGCGCTCAGCGCCAGCCCGTGGCGGGCGAGCGGGCCGACGTACTCGGTCAGCAGCACGCCGAGGACGGTCGACAGCCCCAGCGCCAGCACCGCGGCCAGCGCGCGCCGCCGCGAGTTGCCGCTGGCCAGCATGATGGAGGCGACGGTGACGCCCTCGGGCACCTTGTGCAGCACGATGGCGATGAAGACGAGAAGTCCGAGCCAGGACGCCACGCTGAACCCCGCGGCGATGGCCACGCCGTCGAAGAAGGTGTGCAGCACCAGCCCCAGCAGCGCGGCGATGCCGACCCAGGGGTTCACCATCTCGTGCGTGTGCGTTTCCTCGCCGAAGTGGAAGTGCGGCGTGAGCGCGTGCTGGGTGAGGTGGACCAGGAGGTAGCCGACCAGGATCCCGGCCGCCGCGCCCGCGCCGCCGACCTCCACCGCCTCGGGCACCATCCCCAGGAAGGCGGTGGCCAGCATGAACCCCGCGCCGAAGGCGATGAGCAGGCGCTGCGCCCCCCGCCCGCCGCGCGAGTGGCCGGTGATGACGAGCCCGCCCAGCACGTTGGCGGCCGCCGCGATCAGGGCGTACAGGAGCGCAGACTTCAACGAGCGAATCCGGGTCGGGACAGGGAGAAAAACCGCACGTTCCGCGCGACAAGTGACGGTGCGCGGGGGTGGATGTCAACGGCCCCTCATCCCCCCGACCCCCTTCTCCCAAACTGCGGGAGAAGGGGGAGACCTCAGCGCGGGGAGGGGGTTCAGGTGCGGGCAGGAAGGGCCGGCGCGGCCGCGAGTGGCCCCCTCCCCCGGCCCCTCCCCCGCTGCGCAGGGGAGGAGAGAACAGAAAACAGCGGCCGCGGTTGGTTGCTGTTCACCTCTCCTGCTGTCGGGAGAGGTCGGAGAATCGGCCGTGACATGCAGTACCGTCACGGCCGATTCTCCGGGTGAGGGTGGATCGCCGCGGCGTGCACCCAATCCGCTGCTCCGCGTGAGCCCAATCTTTTTAGACTATCGTTCCGCGGACGAGTCCACTGCCTCACCCTCGCGCGATCGGCGCCGGCGGCGGAGCGGGCGCCGCAGGACGACACGCGTGCGGCGCGCGGCCTCGATGCGGCGCGCGTGCGCGTTCAGCAGGTCGCTGCGGGAGATGATCCCCAGCAGCTCGCCGGGATCGTCGCGCGAGACGACGACGAGCCGGCCGACGCCCTCCGCCACCATGTGGTCCGCCGCGTCGCGCAGCGAGTTGTCCTCGTACGCCACCACCGGCGGCCGCTTCACCAGCTCGCCGATGCGGCGCGACACGGGGGCGTCCAGGTCCAGCAGGTCGCGCCGCGTCACCACGCCGACAAGCCGGCCGCCCGCGTCCACGACGGGGAAGCCCTGGTGCGTCGTCCCCGCCCCGTGCGAGGCCAGCCAGGCGCGAACGCGCTCCAGCGTGTCGTCCGCGCGCAGGCTCACCACCTGCCGCGCGGCCGTGTCGCCCACGCGCACGTGGCGCAGGTAGTCGCTCACGAACTCCGTCCCCGCCTCGGTGCCGCGCCGCGCCAGCTTCTCCGTCATGATCGACGTGCGGCTGACCAGCAGGGAGACGAGGTAGGCCGCGCTGCACCCCGCCAGCAGCGGCAGCAACCCCATCGGCTGGCGCGTGGTCTCGAACGCGAAGACGACCGACGCCAGCAGCGCGTGCGACGCCCCGGCGAAGATCGCCGCCATCCCCACCAGCGCGGCCACGTGCGGATCGATCCCCAGCGCGGGGAACGCCGCCGCCGCCACGCCGCCCACTGCCGCCCCCGCGCCCCCGCCGATGGTGAAGAGCGGCGCCAGCGTCCCCCCCGACGTGCCGCTCCCCAGGTACACCGACCAGGAGACGAACTTCAGCACGACGAGCACGATCAGCGCGTGCCCCACGATCCCGCCGGAGAGGATGGCGTCGATGTTGGTGTAGCCCACGCCCAGCGTGCGCGGCTCGATCCACCCGATCACCCCTACCGCCACCGCGCCGATGGCCGGCCACCACATCCAGTGCACGGGGATGCGCTCGAACGCGTCCTCCACCGCATAGACCAGACGCGTGATCCACGCCGCCAGCAGGCCGATCAGCGCGCCCAGGACGGCGTAGGAGGCCAGCGCCGCACCGCCCGGCTGTGCGACGGCGGGCATGGGGAAGACGGGCGAGGCGCCGTTCAACGCCAGCCGCACCCCCGTCGCCGCCGCGGCCGCCAGCGCGACGGGGACCACGGAGCGCGCGCGGTACTCGAACAGCAGCAGCTCGACGGCCAGGAGGACGGCGGAGACGGGGGATCCGAAGGTCGCCGCCATCCCGGCCGCGGCGCCGGCCGCCAGCAGCGTCTTGCGCTCGTCGGCGGTGATGCGGATCACCTGGCCGACCAGCGAGCCCAGCGCGCCGCCGGTGGCGATGATCGGCCCCTCCGCGCCGAAGGGGCCGCCGGTGCCGATCGCGACGGCTGCCGAGAGCGGCTTCAGGAACATCACCCGCGGGGGGATGCGGCTCTCGCCGTGGAGGACCTTCTCCATCACCTCCGGGATCCCGTGGCCGCGGATGGCCGCCGAGCCCCACCGCGCCATCACCCCCACCACCAGCGCGCCGAGGATGGGGACGACGATCACCCACGGGCCGAGGTGATGGCCCGCGGGCGAGGTGAAGCGCGCCTGCACCCGGCCGTAGAACGCCAGGTTGGTGATCAGGCCGATCAGCCGCGTCAGCAGCTCGGCCACGAACCCCGCGCAGATGGCCACGGCGATCGACACGCCGCAGATCGCCACCGTCCGCCGGTCCACCCGCGGATGCACGCGCGGGGCGCGCACCGCCGCCAGCGACGGGCCCAGCGACGGCGCCACCGCCAGCCCGTCGGCGGTCGCGCCCTCCCTCAGCCGCTCGGGTCGTCCCTCAGCCTCCATCTCCCGGTCCATCGTCCTCGAAGAACATGGGTGCCGGCTCGCCGGCGAACCCCGCGTCGCGCACCAGCGTTTCCAGCGCCTCGGCCAGCGCGTGCACCTGCTCGGGCGGCATCGCCTGCATCGCCGTGAGCATCCGGCTCTGTGCCGTGCGCGGGGCGCTCTGCACCAGCTGCCGCCCGCGCTCGGTGATGGTGATCTCCATCCGCCGCGCGTCGTCGGCCGAAGGCTCGCGCTTGGCGAAGCCGCGCTCCACCAGCCGCGAGACCACGGTGGACACCGAGCTCTGGTGCGTGCTGGTGCGCTCGGCCAGCTCGTTGACCGACCGGGCCGGCGCGTCGTGCAACTGCTGCAGCACGAACAGCTGCGCGCCGCTGATCCCGATCTCCTTCTCCACCGCACGGGTGGAGATGCGAAGTGCGCGGACCAGGGCCCGCAGTGAGTTCATCACCGAGGTGACCTCCTGGGCCGCGGTCTTCCGCTCTGTCATATGGTCTCCCATACGTTTGTTACAAGGTAGCGATTCGGGGGAGCATTCTCAAGCGCAAATCCCCATTCTTCCCGTGCGCGTACGAAGCCGTCGTGCCGCGCGGATGCATCGGGTTTGCGCAGTATGGCGAACCGCGTGCGGAAAGTCCAAGGGTCCCCTCCCTTGCCCGGGGCCCAGCGCGACGGATAGCTTTCCGTCTCCCCATCGCTTCCGATTGCGGCCCAACGACTTGGCCGCGCCGTGAGATCTCTGACACGCAACCGTGATGCATCCCCTCGCCCGCCTCCCGCGCATCCCGGGTGCCGCCCTGGCGCTGCTGCTGGGCGCGGCGGCCTGCC
This sequence comes from Longimicrobium sp., assembly GCA_036377595.1. Taxonomy (NCBI): domain Bacteria; kingdom Pseudomonadati; phylum Gemmatimonadota; class Longimicrobiia; order Longimicrobiales; family Longimicrobiaceae; genus Longimicrobium; species Longimicrobium sp. The sequence continues at coordinate 4,616 of DASUYB010000206.1, forward strand.
GCGGCGGCGGCCACGCGCAGACGCAGGCGCCGCCCGCCGCGCCCGCGTCGGTCGACTGGGCCAGCGTCAGCAGCCGCGACCTGAACATCGCCTCGGTGTTCCTGGTGGCGCGCGACGTGGGCGTGCGGCAGGCGCTCGACAGCCTGACCGTGCTCACGCGACACGACCCGCAGCTCGAGCCGCTGGGCCACGCCATCGCGCACGGGCTGGGCCGCTTCGCCATCGCCCAGCGCGGCTACGACCTGGCGGTGTTCGCCGAGTGTCGGCCGACCTTCCTCTCCGGCTGCTATCACGGCGTGCTGGAGGGCTACCTCTCCACCCGCCGCGAGGGCGACGTGGCGGCGCTGCGCGGCGTCTGCACCTCGGCGGCGGTGGCGCGGATGCCGCCGTACGCCTTCCGCGAGTGCGCGCACGGGATCGGCCACGGTCTTACGGGCGCGCGGGGCCACGACCTGTGGGCGGCTTTGGGGGATTGCGACGCGGTGCTCCCCGGCGGCGTCGCCCAGCGCGAATGCTACGACGGCGCGTTCATGGAGAACGTGGTCCACTCGATGGGATCGACGGAGGTCAACGTCGGCGACGCGACGGCTGCGCACCACGCCCACGGCGGCCGCGACCTGAAGCTGCTGAAGGCCGACGACCCGTACTTCCCCTGCGACAGCGTGACGGCTCCCGGCCGCCAGCCGTCGTGCTGGGCCTATCAGCCCGTGGTCTTCTTCCAGGCGTTCGGCGGCGACATGAGCCGCGTGGTCCGCGCCTGCGACCGCGCGCCCGCGGGCTCCGCCTCCGCCTGCTTCCGCGGCCTGGGCAAGCAGACCATCGGTCGCATGCCCATGCAGCCGGACGAAGTCGCGCGCATCTGCCACGACGCGGGCGCGGCGCACACGGTGGACTGCCTGGCGGGCGCGGTGGAGTTCTTCGTCGACCAGGAATGGAGCGCCGAGCCGGCCTTCGCCTTCTGCGCGCGCCTCCCCGCCGGCGACCGCGAGGGGTGCTACCGCGTCGTCGGCGAGCGCGTGGCGTGGATCGATCCGAGTCCCGCCGCGATCCGCGCCGCCTGCGCGAAGGCGGAGCTCGCGTACCGCGCCGCCTGCGTCCAATCCGCCGAATCCGAGCACGCCGCCGACGTCGTCGCGCGCGCCGCGGCCGCATCCCCGCCGGCCGCTGGCACGGCGCCGATGCACCATCCCCATTGAACGCGAAACCGGAAAACAGAAGGGCTCACGCAGAGTCAGCAGGGTAAGCAGTTTGTAACCAACTGCTTACCCTGCTGACTCTGCGCAGGCGTTCGACAGCACCGTTTTACACGTTGGCCATAAGAGGTTGAACAGCAACAAGATACAACAAGACCCCGTCGGACGCGTGTACAACGCGTCC
>DASUYB010000207.1 GCA_036377595.1 Longimicrobium sp.
AGCAGCAGACCCAGCCGCAGCAGGGCCCCGCGCGCGCCGGCGCCGAGCGGCACGGCCGCCACGGCGCGTTCCAGCAGGGCGCCCGCCGCCCCGGCGGCGGCATCCAGCGGCTGATCGCCCGGCGCGAGCAGCTGCGCCTGAGCAACGACCAGGTGTCGCGGCTGCAGGCGATCGACCAGCGGCTGCAGGGCCAGAACCGCGCGCTGGAGGACCGCCTGCGCGCGCTCTTCCAGCAGAGCGGCCTGCCGGACTTCCGCGCGCGCCGCGCCGAGGGCGGCCAGCGCGCCCGAGACGGGCAGGGCCAGCGCCGCGAGCGCGGCCAGCGCCCGCAGCTGACCGAGCAGCAGCGCCAGCAGCTGCAGCGCCTGCGCGAGCAGGCCCGCCCCATCCGCGAGCAGCTGCAGCAGAACCGCCAGGCCGCCATGCGCGAGGTGCAGTCGGTCCTCACGGACGCGCAGAAGCAGCAGCTGCGGCAGCTCCGCCAGCAGCACCAGGGCCGCCGCGGCCAGCGAGGCGAGGGCCGCCAGGGCCGCCGCCCGCGCGGCGAGCAGCAGCAGGGCGCTCAGGGCCGGAACCCCGGCGCGTGAGCGCGGGCCGATCGTAAGGACGATGGGACGAAGCGGGGCCGGCAGCGATGCCGGCCCCGCTTCGTCTCGTCCGCGGAACCATCGCCGCGGCGCGCCGGTAATCGCCGCGCGCCGGTGCGAATCGGTTGCGCATCGCCGCGCGCCGCGTGTAGTTTCGCGGGGAACCGGCGGGTGGCGCCCGCCGTTCGCCGTTTCGGGACCAATCTCTCGTCCCCTTCCCTCCCCCGATCCGACCCATGGACCAACTCTTCCGGCGGAAGCCCATCAGCGAGGTGCGCGGCGACCACGTGGACCCGCAGACGGAGGTGGAGACGGGGCTGCGGCGCTCGCTGGGCGTGTGGCAGCTCACCGCGCTGGGCATCGGCGGCATCATCGGCGCGGGGATCTTCTCCGGCGCGGGCACGGCCATCTCCGGCGGGCCCAACCACCTGGGCGCGGGGCCGGGGCTGGTCGTCTCGTACATCCTGGTGGCCATCGCCTGCGGCTTCGCGGCGCTGTGCTACGCCGAGTTCGCGTCGCTCATCCCCCAGGCCGGCAGCGCGTACACCTACGCCTACGCCACGCTGGGCGAGCTGGTGGCGTGGATCATCGGGTGGGACCTGATCATCGAGTACGCGGTGGGGAACATCGCGGTCGCCGTCTCCTGGTCGGCGTACTTCGACACGCTGATGCGCGGCTTCGGCATCCACTTCCCCGCCTGGCTGGTGACGGACCCGCGCACGGCGGTGCAGGGCTTCCACGCGCTGCAGGCCAATCCCCAGCTGACCGACGGGGCCACGCTCGAGGCCGCGCGCGCGTGGACCACGGCGCCCCACATCGCCGGGCTGCCGGTGATCTTCAACCTTCCCGCGGTGCTGATCGTGGCGCTGATCACCTGGGTGCTGGTGATCGGCATCCGCGAGAGCGCGTGGACCAACACGGTGATGGTGCTGCTGAAGCTGGGGATCCTGGCGTTCTTCATCGCCATCGGCGCGGTGTGGGTGCAGCCCGAGAACTGGCATCCGTTCATGCCCAACGGCTGGCAGGGCGTGTTCACCGGCGCGTCGCTCATCTTCTTCGCCTACATCGGCTTCGACGCCGTCTCCACTGCGGCTGAGGAGGCCAGGGACCCGCAACGCGACATGCCGCGGGCGATGATGCTGTCGCTGGCCGTGACGTCGGTCATCTACATCGTGGTGACGCTGGTGATGACGGGGCTGATGCCGTGGAACCAGATGGGGAACGCCGACCCGCTGGCCAGCGCCTTCGCGGCGCGCGGCTACCACTGGGCCGCGGGGATCATCTCCTTCGGCGCCATCATCGCCATGGCTTCGGTGCTGCTGGTGTTCCAGCTGGGCCAGCCGCGCATCTTCTTCTCCATGGCGCGCGACGGGCTGCTGCCGCCGTTCGCCGCCAAGCTGCATCCGCGCTTCCGCACCCCGCACGTGACCACGATCCTGACGGGCGCGTTCGTGGCCTTCTTCGCGGCGTTCGCCAACATCAACGAGGTCATCGAGCTCACCAACATCGGCACGCTGTTCGCCTTCGTGCTGGTGGCCATCGGGGTGATGGTGCTGCGCCTCCGCGAGCCGGAGCGCCACCGGCCGTTCCGCACGCCGCTGGTGTGGGTGGTGGCGCCGGCGGCCATCGTCTCGTGCGGGTTCCTGATGTACCAGCTTCCGGGGCTCACCTGGGCGCGCTTCGGGATCTGGCTGGCGGTGGGACTGGTGATCTACTTCCTGTACGGCTACCGGAAGAGCGTGCTGCGCAACCGCGAGACGCCTGCGAGCTGACGGTCAGCCCCCTCGCACGAGACGACGAAGCGCCCCTCCCGGCCAGCGGGAGGGGCGCTTCGTCGTCCGTGTCCTGCCGTGGTCAGACAGAATCCGGGAATCTGGTTGATGCACCCGGACCGATTCCACGCCCACGTCATCCTGAGGCCGGCCAGACCGTAATCAGCGTCTGTGCAAGTGCTTGCAGGCCGAAGGATCTATCGGTAGTGACTCTACTCATCAGTGATGAATTCTCCGAGTCAGGAATTCCTCCCAGGTCCAGACGTGGCCGCTCAGCCCGATGGCCATTGCGGGGGTTCGCTTGCGGTAGCGGTGCCCCTTCGGCAGGTCGGATGCCTGC
>DASUYB010000208.1 GCA_036377595.1 Longimicrobium sp.
GCGCTCGCCCTCGACCAGCTGGAGGTAGCGGGCGTCGGGGCCGCGCTTGCGGGGTGAGACGACCTCGCGCAGGTACATGTGCAACAGGATAGGTGCATGCCTGTTGCTGAGTCAATGCACATCGAAAATCCGTGTACAACAAAAAATCGGTAAATCCAGTGTTTTGAGCGCGAAAAACCCAGGATTGGCGCCAATCCTGGGTCTCGCATGTAGCCGGAACTGTCGAACGCCTGCTGTGAGAGGCCTCAAGAAAAGCGGGCGCCGCACGAGATCCTCGTGCGGCGCCCGTCGATTCTCAGCGCGATCAGGCTGTGGATTCGGGAGGCCGGCCGAGGTCGCGCTTCCCGAGGCGGCCGATCTCGATGTGGACCTTGGTCAGGTCGCCGGACAGGTCGGTGATCTTCTCGGTCAGGTCCAGCACGGCGCGCACGCCGTCGCCCCACACCTCGGCCACGTAGCGGTCGCCGGCCTTGAACATCACCCGCTGTGCCTCCTCCAGCGTCTGGATGGCCTCCCACAGCATCTCGCGGGCGCGCTCCAGGTGCTCGTTCGCGTTGGGCTCGTGCTCGGACATGCGCGGTGGAACGAGGTGGGCGGGAAACGTTCGGCCATCTACAACCTAGCGCCTCGCGCCGATGCCGTCACGATGCGCACGCCACCGCGTCACTTCACGTACGGCTGTACGGTCACGAGGCCCGGCACCGAACGGAAGTGCTTCACGTTGAACGTACACAGCTCGGCTCCGATCTCGATCGCCGTCGTCGCGATGAGCGAATCGAGCAAGCCGAGGCTTTGCGACAGGTGAAGGGTGGAGAAGATCGTGAGCGCTCTCGCGCAGCTTTCACGATCCGGCCAGACCACCGGCATCCGCGAGACGAATCGCAGCGCCCGTTCTACTTCACGCGTGTTCCTCGCCGACTGTACCAGCTCCATGACCACGAAGCCCGGAACCGCGGGCGATTCCGGGAGCGAGTAGAGCCATTCCGCAGCCGGCGCATAGCCACGCTGAACGTCGATGAGAACGTCGGTATCCAGCAGGTACACGGCTATTCGCGGATCCGGCGCTCCGCCCGCCGCCGCAGCTCTCGCGCGTACTCCACCGAATCGGTGATGTCCGGCCGATCGCCGATCAAACCTTCACGCCTCCAGAAGTCGACCAGCTCCGCACCGGTCCGGGCAATCGGGCTCTCGTCAGCAGAAACGCGGCCCTCCGCCAGCACGCGAAGCGCATATTCCTCGAGAGGGATCCCGAGCTCGGCGGCCTCGGCAGCCAGAGCGCGCTCGAGCTCGTTGGGCAGATCAAGGGTGAGGGTCACGTCCATCCTCCATCGGACTTGTTCCTGCCATCCGGACGGTGCTCGCCAAGGTGACAATTGTAATCTGCCGGCCTCGTGCCCATCCGTCCATCTCACCGCCGCGCCAGCGTCGCCAGCCGTTCGGCGGCGGCGGTGAGGGTCGCGTCGGTCTTGCAGAAGCAGAAGCGCACCTGGCGGTCGCCGCCCAGCTCGCGCGCGTGGTCGGCGAAGTAGAACGACGAGCCGGGTACCACCGCCACCCCCACGTCGCGCACCAGCCAGCGGGTGAACTCCACGTCGTCCGCGTGCCCCAGGTGCGCGAACGGGGTGATGTCGGTCATCACGTAGTACGCCCCGTCGGGGTCGGTGAACGCGAACCCGGCCTCGCGCAGCGCGCCGCACAGGAAGTCGCGCCGGCGGCGGTAGGCGGCCTGCAGCTCGTCGTAGTACTCGCGCGACATCCGCAGCGCGTGCGCGCCCGCGGCCTGCAGCGGCGCCGCCGCGCCCACCGTCAGGAAGTCGTGCACCTTGCGGATCCCGCTCGTGATCTCCGCCGGCGCGATCGCCCATCCCACCCGCCACCCGGTCACCGAGTACGTCTTCGACATCGAGTTGATCACCACCGTCCGCTCGCGCATCCCCTCCATCTGCGCCATGGAGATGTGCTCGCAGGGCCGCTCGCCGGCCGGGTAGAGGATGTGCTCGTAGATCTCGTCCGAGAAGCAGAGCACGTCGTGCTCCACGCACAGCCCGGCGATGAACTCCATCTCCTCGCGGCTGAACACCTTCCCCGTGGGGTTGTTGGGGTTGCAGAGGATGATGGCGCGCGTGCGGTCGGTGAACGCGGCGCTCAGCTCGTCGCGGTCGAAGCTCCAGTCGGGCCACCGCAGCGGCACGTAGCGCGGCGTGGCATCGGCGAGGATGGCGTCCGGCCCGTAGTTCTCGTAGAAGGGCTCGAAGACGATCACCTCGTCGCCCGGGTCCACCGTGGCCATCATCGCCGCGATCATCGCCTCGGTCGAGCCGCAGGTGACCACGATCTCGCGCTCGGGGTCCACGTCCAGCCCCAGGTGCCAGCCCGCTTTATCGGCGATGGCGTCGCGCAGGTCCTTGGAGCCCCAGGTGATGGCGTACTGGTTGACGTCGGCGGCGATGGCGCGCGCGGCCGCCTCCTTGATCGCCTCGGGCGCGGCGAAGTCGGGGAAGCCCTGCGACAGGTTCACCGCGCCGTGCTTCAGCGCCTCGCGCGTCATCTCGCGGATCACCGACTCGGTGAAGCGCGCGGCCTTGCGCGACACGCGCGCGTGCGGACTCAGGAGCGTGGACATTCGGGTCTTGTGGATGGGGAGGATGGACGACGCTCGACCGGTCCCGAACCTTCGCACCGTCGTCGCGCGGAAGCAAGTCGCCATCACCGCGTCCACCACACGGATGCCTCCTTACGCGACGTAATATTGGTTGATCCGGAAGTCCGCGGAGGCGGACTGTGTGCCGTTGTAGCCGCGGTTTCAGCCTCATCGTCCTCCCCCTGGTTCCCCCGTCGTCTTTCCCTCGATCGCGGTCGATCCCCGTTTCGATCAGCCCCGTTCCGGATCGTGATCCCCATCCCCCGCAGCGCGACTGCCTGATTGCGCCCCGGCGAGGGACTTGCGGCGTGGCTCGCGCGGGACGCATCATCCGTCCCCCTGATCCCGATCGAACCGAACGACCCTTCGCCGCGCGGCCGGAGACCCACGATGGCATCCACGGAACAGACGCTCGACACCCTGCTCCAGGAAGACCGCACCTTCCCGCCGCCGCCCGATTTCGCCGCGCGGGCGCACGTGCGCGACCGCGCCGTCTACGCCGAGGCAGAGCAGGATCCCGAGGCGTACTGGGCGCGCTGGGCCGAGCAGCTGCACTGGTTCCACAGGTGGGACCGCGTGCTGGAGTGGGAGCCGCCGTTCAGCAAGTGGTTCATCGGGGGACGGATCAACGCCAGCTACAACTGCCTGGACCGTCACGTCGAGGACGGCCGCGGCGGCAGGACGGCGATGATGTGGGAGGGCGAGCCGGGCGACCGGCGCGCCTTCACCTACGCCGAGCTCCGGCGCGAGGTGGCGAAGGCCGCCAACGCGCTGAAGAAGCTAGGGGTGAAGAAGGGCGACCGCGTCGCCATCTACCTCCCCATGATCCCCGAGGCGGCCATCGCCATGCTCGCCTGCGCCCGCATCGGCGCGCCGCACAGCGTGGTGTTCGGGGGATTCAGCGCCGAGAGCCTGCGCGACCGCATCCGCGACGCCGAGGCGCGCGTGCTGATCACCGCCGACGGGGGATACCGCCGCGGCGGAACCGTCGCCCTGAAGCGCGCGGCCGACGAGGCGGTGGAGGAGGAGGGTGGCTGCCCCACCATCCAGCACGTGGTCGTCGTCCGCCGCCACGGCGCCGGCGGCGAGGCGATGGGTGACGCGAAGATGAAGGACGGCCGCGACGTCTGGTGGCACGACCTGGTCGCCGGCGAGTCGGAGGAGTGTCCGGCGGAGGAGATGGACAGCGAGGACCTGCTGTACATCCTCTACACCTCCGGCACGACGGGGAAGCCGAAGGGGATCATGCACACCACCGGCGGCTACCTCACGCAGTGCTACGCGACCACCAAGTGGGTGTTCGACCTCAAGGACGACGACATCTACTGGTGCACGGCCGACGTGGGCTGGGTGACGGGGCACTCGTACATCGTCTACGGCCCGCTGGCCAACGGCGCCACCGTGCTGATGTACGAGGGCGCGCCCGACTGGCCCGACCGCGCGCGCTTCTGGAAGCTGATCGAGGACTACCGCGTCACCATCTTCTACACCGCGCCGACCGCCATCCGCGCGTTCATGAAGTGGGGGACGGAGCATCCGGCCCGGCACGACCTCTCCTCGCTCCGGCTGCTGGGCACGGTGGGCGAGCCCATCAACCCCGAGGCGTGGATCTGGTACCACAAGCACATCGGCCACGAGCGCTGCCCCATCGTCGACACCTGGTGGCAGACGGAGACGGGGGCGATCATGATCACCCCGCTCCCCGGCGTGACGGAGACGGTGCCCGGGTCCGCGACGACGCCCTTCCCCGGCATCCGCGCGGAGATCCTGACGCTGAACGGCGAGGTGGTGCCGCAGGGCGGGGGATTCCTGGCCCTCCGCCGCCCTTGGCCGTCGATGCTGCGCGGCATCTGGGGCGACCCCGAGCGCTACCGCAACACCTACTGGAGCAAGTGGGAGGGGAAGACGGTTTCCTCGGGAGACGACGCGCAGCCGGGCGAGAGCGTCTACTTCCCCGGCGATGGCGCCAAGCGCGACGAGCGCGGCTACTTCTGGGTGATCGGCCGCATCGACGACGTGCTGAACGTGGCCGGCCACCGCATCGGCACCATGGAGGTGGAGTCCGCGCTGGTCGACCATCCGGCCGTCGCGGAAGCCGCGGTGGTGGGGAAGGCGCACGAGCTGAAGGGCCAGGCCGTGGCCGCCTTCGTGACGTTGAAGGAGGGGCAGACGCCCACCGAGGAGCTCAAGCGCGAGCTGAGCGACCACGTGGTACGGAAGATCGGCGCCATCGCCCGCCCCGACGCCATCCTCTTTGCCGGCGATCTGCCCAAGACAAGATCGGGCAAGATCATGCGCCGCCTCCTCAAGGACATCGCCGAAGGCCGCGCGCTGGGCGACACGACCACCCTCGCCGATCCAAGCGTCGTCGCCCGCCTCAAGGGCGAGTACGAATCCCGCGAAGGGTGATCACTTCAGGAGTGGAGATAAGTAAGGAGGCGCCGACGCGAAGTCGGCGCCTCTTCTTCATTGGGGGCGACACGCAGTCTTGGGAGAGACGTCATCCTGAGGCCGGCCAGACCGTAACCGGCGTCTACGCAACCGCTTGCAGGCCGAAGGATCTATCATCGACGCCGCACGATCATCTCCAACCCGCATCGACACCTGACCGCGGGGATTCGATCTACCGCGGCCGCGAGCTCTGCATCGTCGTGTAGATGAAATCTCCCAGCGGCGAGTCGTCCTTGTTCGCCGATGTCCCCGCGGCGTGGAAGACGACCTCGCCCGCGGCCGGATCGGGCGCCGTCCACTCCACCGTCCACTCGACGCGGCCGGCGGTGGTGAGCTGGATTCCAGGCCGCGTGTGGCTGGCGTACTGCACGCCCGACGGCGCTGCCTTCACCTGCACGCGATCGTCCGTCGTGCGCAGTGTCCCAGCCTGCTTCCCCGCCGACGGCCCATCCTTGACCCGCGCCGCCAGTTGGAACCCGCCCGCCTGCATCGCCCCGCGCTGCAGCGCGATGGTGATGCGATACGTCTGCCCCGGCACGTAGCCCTGCGGCAGGCCGGAGATGGTGAGCGATCCGCCCGCCGCGTTCTCCTCCCCATCGAAGTGGCAGGCGTGGCAGGTCTGCTCGCCGAACCCGCCCGTCCGCGCGAGCGGCGGCCCATCGGGAAACGCCGGTCCGGGGTGATCCGCGCGCCCGATCGACGCCCCGCCGGCGAGCGCGAACCCGATCGCCCCGGCGAGCAGCGGCACGCGGTACCTCACGGCAGCTTCGCGCGGCCGATGGTGTTGTTGTCCGTGCCGAACCAGATCTCGCGCGCGGGCCGGTGGAAGAACATGTGCCGCACCACGCCGCCGCCGCTGGGAATCGGAGTGATGCCGAAGAACTGCTCCGTCCGGGGATCGAAGCCGACGAAGCGGTTCGGCTGCGCACCTGTCTCTACCGCCCAGATCTTGTCGGTGTCGTCGACCGCCATCGCGTAGGGGCGCGCTTGGGCGCCGCCGGGCATCTGCCACTCCTTGAACTGCCGCGTGGCCGGGTCGTAGCGCCCGAGGTAGCCGCCCGCGTAGTCCACGTACCACAGCTTCCCGTCCGAGGTGATGCCGATGCGCCGCCCGCGCGCCGACTCGCGCGGCATCGCCACCTCGGTGAGCTGCATCGTGGCCGGGTCGATGGTGCCCACCTTGTTGGTGCCGAACAGGTTGAACCACGGCCGCCCGCGCGCGTCCAGCACGATCCCGTACGGCCGCGATCCCGGCGTCGGCATCCGCACCAGCCGCACCTCGCCGCCCGCGCTCATCCGCCCGACGAAGTTGCCGCCCTGCACGGTGAACCAGAAGTCGCCGTTCGGCGCCTGGATGAGCGTGTGCGGGTCGCGCGCGGCCGCGTCGGGCATGCGGATGATGCGGATCTGTCCCGTCGCAGGGTCCAGCCGGCCGATCGAGCCGTTCCCGTTCCCCGCATACCACACCGCGCCGTCGCGACCCACGACCAGGTTGTGCGGCAGCGCGCCGTCCTCGAGCTCGTAGCGACGGAACTGCCCGCTCGCCGGTTCGAGGTAGGCGACGTAGTTCCCCCGCTGCCCCACGAACCACACCCGCCCCTGCCCGTCCACGTACGGATCGCGCGGCCGGCTCTGCTCCCAGGGCACTGGCCACTCGCGGATCTCGACCTGCTGGTAGGAGCCAGCCGCGACGCTCGCCGCCGAAAGCGCAAGGATGACGGTTTTGTTCAACATCATAGCTCTCCCGGTTGGATCCATTGGCGAATTCGCGGTGGGGCCGAATGCCTAGGATCCATGATGCTTGCGAAGCTGCAGATGTCAACCGTTCGGCAGGAGATCAACGCGCAGTTTGATGCGAGGCGAGACTTTGCACCATCGGTAATTAATGCCTCACTGCGAGACGCCCTTCTCGCTGATGATTCACAGCTTTCGCGAGAAAAACCCATCCACGGAAAATCCGCTGCTGCCGGCCATCTGTTTGTTCGTTCCGCGCCGCCTTTCAAGGGCGCAGCACCTCCTGCGTTTATCAGGAAGAGCATACCATGCATACTTCATCGGACAACACCGCCACACTCAACCGCTATCGTGGACCGCGGTCAGCGCTCCGCGAGATCCCCCGCCTCAAACGGAAAGCCATCCGTCGGGAGGTGTCGTGGTGTACAACCGTTATGGTTGCGACGGTGTCCCTCGTATGCTCGCCGCTCGCGGCACAACGGCACCAGACGGTGAAGAACCGCTGCAACAACGCGAATGGTGACATCGTTCATGTGCAGTGGCGGCTGAAGGGCGACACGCTTCCCTGCGAGACCACGCTGCATACCGGTGCAGTGGTTCGCGTCACGGTACGCGGAGCCAATCCGGCTGTCGCGCAGTACTCGCTCAGATCCGCATCCGTGACAGTCGATTCGGTCGCGACGGCCCCGCGAGTCCCAGCACCGTCGGATTCATCGACCCAGAGCATTGCGGCCCCGGCTCGCCCGGTGCTTCTAGACAACAACATCCCGCAGCGACCCGCCTTCCCGATCTTCGTTTCGGTCGCGAATAAGGAAGAGCCGGACACCATGACGAAGCGGGCTCAGAACCGGTATCACATCGTCGAGCATCTCGACTTGGCGAACCGGCTTCTGGAGGAGATCGCCAGCGCGAGAGCGGCGAAGCGGCCGGAGATGGACGTCATCTGCGACGGGTATGCTCCCAGGATGAGCACGCTTACCATGCAACCGAACGACTACTGGGCTGTCGCAGAGAATGCCGTATTTCTTCGGCGGACTGTACGAAACGCACTTAAAGAGGTGCTTCCTCCCGTCCGGCCGACCCAGTTGCGGAATGCGCAGCGGTGCATCGATGAGCTGACTTCTTCACCAACGTGGGGTGCTTTCATGACACTTGGGGCTGCGACGGCAGGACAGGCGTACGCGGAGTCCCGGGCGCTGCTACGTAGCTACGTGCAGCGTGCGACACCGCTTCGAGACACCCTGCAAAGCCTCGCGATCTCCACGGCAGGGTGGGATCCTGGCCAGCAGGAAGCAATCACCAACTACCGGAACGCGCTGCTCGTAAGCCTCACCCAACTGATAAACTCGGCCCAGATCGCGTACGACAACGATTTCACCTCCGATGGGCTCGCCAGCGTCACGGCCGGGTTGCGGGACGCTGCACGCTGGGCGGACGTGATCGCCCGATCGGACAGCATTGCCATCGTTCAAACGACTGTCAGCGGCGGGCGAGGACGCTCGCGAAACCTCGAGTTGGACTGGGTCCCGAACGCGGGGATTCCGAACGCGCAGTCCGGTTCCGAAATCGTACTGGTTGACCGGTTTCGTGGATTCCTACTGACCGTCACCGGTGCCGCTGGATTCGCGGGAACCCAGGTGCACGATGTGGTGACGCGCGCGGCGTTCACCCCTCAAGGTGTACTGATCGCGGATTCTCTCGATGTTGTCGAGAACCGTCACCTGGTATGGCGACCGGCGCTTTCCACGGGCCTCTCGTTGAATTGGGTAGCGAGAAGTGGCTTCTTGGTGGGTCTGGGTACTGAGTTCGCGGTGCTCAGTAGCGACGCCGGCGGTGCCACCACACGGATCGTCGCGCCGGTGTTTCACTTCGGACGCGACGATCTGCGGATCTTCGTGGGGAACTTGCTCGGGGGTCAGGATCAGTTCTCTCTGCCACCGAACGTGGATCACCTGCGGATCGCACGCACTGATTCAATTCCCACGGATCTGGTCGTGCACCGGAGGCGTAACTGGCCTCCGGACTTCTACATTGGAATCGTGGTCGGGTCGAAAAGCCTGAATCCCACGACAACCCAGCATTGATCCCGGACCGATTGAGGCGAATGGCCGTGAGCACTTCTTCGGTCAGTCCGGAGCGCGTTCACACCGCCCCCAGCCCCGTGTTCGCGCGGACGTTGAGCTCGCTGTAGAGCTCGGCGTCCGGGCGGGCGCGTGTCAGGAGCGAGCCTAGAACCGCCGCCAGGAACCCCAGCGGCACCGACACGATCGCCGGGTTGTCGAGCGGGAAGATGGGCTCGGCCTGGATCAGGTGCTTCGTCGCGGCCGTCGGCGCGTCGATCCCCATCACCGCGGGGCTCAGGATGATGAGGACGACCGAGGCGAGCAGGCCCACCACCATCCCCGCCACCATCCCGTTGGTGTTGAACCGGCGCCAGTACAGCGTCAGCAGGATCGCGGGAACGTTCGCGCTCGCCGCGACGGCGAAGGCGAGGCCGACCAGGAAGGCCACGTTCAGCGTCCGCAGCGAAATCGCCAGGACGATGGAGAGCGCGCCGATGCACGCGGCGGCGATGCGGGCCACCAGCACCTGCTCGCGGTCCACGAAGCTGCGGCCGCGCTTGACCACGCTGAACCAGATGTCGTGCGCGAACGCGCTCGAGCTGGCGATCGTCAGCCCCGCGACCACGGCCAGGATCGTCGCGAAGGCGATGGCCGCGACGAAGGAGAGGAACACCTCGCCGCCCAGCTTCTCGGCCAGCAGCGGCGCGGCCAGGTTCTGGTTGGGCACCAGCGCGCCGTCCTTCATCACCCCGATGTTCTGCTTGCCGACCAGCGTGGCCGCGCCGAAGCCCAGGAACGTGGTCATGATGTAGAACGAGCCGATCAGGATCATCGCCCAGACCACGCTCGTCCGCGCGGCCTTGGACGACGGCACCGTGTAGAAGCGCACCAGGATGTGCGGCAACCCGGCGGTGCCGAAGATCAGTGCCACGCCCAGCGAGATCAGCGACAGCGGGCCCCACTTCCCGTGGTAGTACAGCCCCGGCTGGGTGAAGTCGCGCGTCACCGGCGCGCCGCCGCCGGGGCAGGCGCCGTCCTTCAGCGCGCCCACCTCGCAGTACTTCCCCGTCACCTTCGCCACGGCGCCGAAGAACTCGGTCAGCGAGAAGCCGAAGCGCGCCATCACCAGGATCGACAGCAGGATGGTGCCGCCCATCAGCAGCACCGCCTTGATGATCTGCACCCACGTCGTGGCCAGCATCCCCCCGAAGATCACGTAGACGAGCATCAGCACGCCCACGATGACGATGGCGGTGCGGAAGCCGATCTGCGGGATCAGCAGCGAGACGATAGAGCCGGCGCCCACCATCTGCGCGATCATGTAGACCAGGGAGACGACGAGGGTGGAGATGGCGGCCACGGTGCGCACCGCCGGCTGGCGGAAGCGGAACGCCAGCACGTCGGCCATCGTGTACCGCCCCGTGTTGCGCAGCGGCTCGGCGACGAGGAGGAGCACGGTCAGGTAGGCGACCAGCCAGCCCACCGAGTACATGAACCCGTCGTAGCCGTAGAAGGCGATCAGCCCCGCGATCCCCAGGAACGACGCCGCCGACATGTAGTCGCCCGCCACCGCCCACCCGTTCTGGAAGCCGGTGATGCTGCGCCCGGCGCTGTAGAACTCCGTCGTCGTATGCGTGCGCCGCGACGCCCAGTACGTGATGCCGAGCGTGAGGAGGATGAAGGCGATGAACATCACCAGCGCGGTGCTCACGAGGCCCTCCCCGCGTGCCGGCCCACGATCTCGTGCTCGCGCGCGTCGAAGTCGCGTGCGCGGCGGACGTACATCGCCATTACCACCCACGCCATCGCGAACTGCGACAGGGCGAAGAGATAGGCCACGTTGATCTCCCCGATCACGTCCTTCTCCATCATCCCCGGGAAGTAGCCCACGAGGACGGGAAGGGCGAAGTAGTAGACGATGAAGAAGACGGTGGCGGGGAGGATGAACCGCCGCTTGGCGCCGACCAAGTCGCGGAAGGCGGGCTCCGCCTCGATCGCGGGCCAGTCTGGCGCGGTGGGGGGATGGGGATGCGGCGTGGGATCAGGCATCGCGCGCTCCGGCGAGGGTTGGGCGGCGGTCCGTCCTGCACTGGGCTGGAGATTGGGAACGCATGGTACGCGCCCGGCCTGTCTTCCACAAGAACGGACGGCCTCACGCGGAGACGCGGAGTCGCGGAGAGCTCACCGCACGGGCTGAGTTTCTCCGCGACTCCGCGTCTCCGCGTGAGAGCCGGCGATCTCCGTCGAACGAGCGATCAGCGCCTCCGCGGGAGATTGTAGAGTCGCATCAGCGCTGTTTCCGCGAGACGGTCGGCGTCGCGCGAGGTGACGGTGTGGTGGTTGACGATCATCGAGAACACCATCGGCTCGCCCGCGGCCGTGGTCATGTAGCCGCTGAGCGAGCGGACGTTGCTCACCGTCCCGGTCTTCGCGTGGACGTTCCCCTGCAGCGGCGTGTTCTTCATCCGGTTGGCCAGCGTCCCGTCCACCCCCGCGACGGGGAGCGCGTTGTAGAAGACGTCGAAGCGCGGGCTGCGGCGCATGTGCTCCAGCAGGGCGATCAGGAACGACGGCGCGACCAGGTTGTAGCGCGACAGCCCCGATCCGTCCGCCTGCGCCAGGCGCCGCGCCGACAGCCCCCACGCGCGAGCGGCGCTGTCGATCACGGCGATTCCCGCGCGCGCCGTCCCCTCGTCGCGCAGCACGCGGCCCTCCGTCTTCAGCAGCAGCTCGCCGATCTGGTTCTGGCTGGGCTTCATGAACCCGTGCAGGATCTCGCCCAGCGGCGGCGACGTCTGCGTGAACAGCGTGTCGCGCACCACGGGCGCCGGCGAGATCTCGTCCTGGTCGCCCGCCTGGCCGCCGACGGAGATGCCCGCCGCCACCAGCGTCTCGCGCAGCACGGTGGCGAAGTACGCGGTGTTGTTGCGCACGGTGAAGCTCGTGCGCACCGCCGGCGTGTCGGCGGGGATCTCGCCGGTGATGAGGATGCCCGGGCCGTCCTCCTGCCGCCGCAGGGCGATGCTCTCCGCCGCGCCGGGCGCCGCCGTCCGCGCACGGAGCGTCGTCGGCACGTACGCGGTCGGCGGGTCGAGCGCGACGTTCGCGAAGCTTCCCGCCGCGCCGGCGCCGGAGACGGTGACGCCGACCACGCCCAGGTTGAACTCCAGCCCGCCGATCTCCGCCGAGTAGTCGTCGTCCATGTCGTCCCACGCCCACCCGCGGCCCCAGGGAACGTCGTCGAACACGTCGTCGTTGCCGATCACGCGGCCGGTGATGCGGCGGACGCCGTGCGCGCGCAGCGAGTCGGCCCAGGCGCGGAACACGGCGCGCGCGTCGCCGCCGTGGAAGTCCGCGGCGATGGTCGGGTCGCCGCTGCCGATCACCACCAGGTCGCCGCGCAGTTCGCCGTTCGCGACGGGCCCGGTGGCGGCGACGGCGGTGCGGTAGCGGAAGTCGGGGCCGAGCAGTTCCAGCGCCGTGCTCCCCGTCACGATCTTCATGTTCGACGCGGGGACGAACATCTTGCCGCCGTTCCGCTCGTACAGCGTCTCCCCCGTCGCCAGCGACTTCACCACCACGCCCCAGTTGGCGCCCGCGAAGGTCGTGTCGCCGAAGATGGAGTCCAGCGCCGCCGCGAACGCGCTCGGCCTCGCCATCGTCGGCGTGGGGGATGGAGCAGGCGGCGCCGCCGAAGCCGCCGCGCACGACGCGAGCGCCGGCGCCAGGAGAAGGGTGGCGATGCGTCGGGGGAGATGAATCGTCATGTGCCGGAGGGAGTCCAGGGGCGCGCGAGATTGGCCTCGAGGCGCTCCTTCACCCCGGGCCACTCGTCGTCGAGGATGCTGAAATAGACGGTGTCGCGAAAGACGCCCGCGTCGTTGGCCATGTGCCGGCGCAGGGTCCCCTCCTCCTTCGCGCCGAGGCGGAGGATCGCGTTGCGCGAGCGCTGGTTGAGCGCGTTGGTCCGCAGCTCCACGCGCACGCATCCCCACGTCTCGAACGCGTGGCGGAGCATGAGATACTTCGCCTCGGTGTTGACCGGGGTGCGCTGCCACGGCCGCCCGATCCACGTGTACCCGATCTCCACCCGGCGATGCGCGGCCTCGACGTTGTGGAAGCGCGTGCTTCCGATCACCCGCCCCGTCGCCGCCTCCGTCGTGGCGAAGGGGAGGGCGATGCCGCGCGCCCGCGCCTCCAGCGCCTCGTCGACGTACCGCCGCACGTCGTCCTCGCAGCGCGGGTGGTTCAGCGTCCAGCGCCAGATGTCCTCGTCGTCCGCCACCGCCCACAGCGCGGGCACGTGCTCCGGCGCGAGCGGCACCAGGCGCACGTGGCGGCCGGCCAGGGTGACGGGCGAGAGATCCATCGGGTGCGAAAGTGCGAGAGTGCGAGGGTGCGAGAGGGAAATCCTACGCTGCGCGGGATTGTCGCACCAGCCAGGCTCCGCGGCGGCGGCGATTCACTCTCGCACTTTCGCACTCTCGCACCTTCGCACTAGCTGTTCCGCACCTCGCTCATCAGCGCGGCCACGTTGTCCTCGCTGTCGCGGAAGAAGCACATCCACAGCTCGTGGTCCGGCATCCGCGCGATCAGGTGCGGCTCGTCCTCCACCCGCGCGCCGCCGGCCCGCAGCGTCTCGTACGCGGCGCGGATGTCGGGCACCCTGTAGTAGACGACGGACGCGGCGTGGTCGAACTCCGGCGTCTCCGGCTTCGCGAGATAGAGCCGCACCGAGCCTGCCTGGAAGAAGGCCGCGTTGGGGATCTCGAACAGGAACGGCAGCCCCAGCACGTCGCGGTAGAACCCGATCGCGCGCTGCACGTCGTGCACGTTGATGGCGATCTGCCCCACGTCGGTGATCCCGACCGGCGTCGATGTCCCGTTCATCGCCCCCCTCCTCCCGCTGATGTGAGATGCCCGTCAAATCGACGTTCTTGATTATTTAGTTTGGCTAACTAAATTGTCAAGCATGGTGATCGAAGATCTCGACCAGAAGATGCGCGAGCGCGTGGAGACGGCAGCGGACCGGCTGCACTCCGCCAGCATCCACCTGCTCCGTCGCGTGCGGCGGCAGGACGACGAGAGCGGGGTGACGGCGCCGCACCTTTCCGCGCTCTCCGTCCTCGTCTTCGGCGGCGCGCGGACGCTGGGCGAGCTGGCCGCCGCCGAGCAGGTCACGCCGCCGTCGATGACGCGCATCGTCCGCAACCTCGAGGCGGACGGCCTGGTCGAGCGCGAGGTGGACCCCGCCGACCGCCGCGTCGCCCGCGTCCGCGCGACGGAGAAGGGGCGGCGGATCCTGATGGACGCCCGCGCCCGTCGCATCGCCGACCTCGCCGCGCGCATCGCCACGCTCGACGACGCCGACCTGGCCACCCTCGAGCGTGCGGCGGAGATCATCGAGACCGCGCTTCGCTGAACTGCAATCTCACGCAGAGGGCGCAGAGGTCGCAGAGAACTAATCGCCGTTCTCTGCGACCTCTGCGTCCTCTGCGTGAGACTCCTTTCCATTCCTGAATCTCCACGCCGCCGTTCGCTGCACCCGCGGCGCAGCCCGCCGCGGAATCCCCGCATCTCGCCGCAAACGCGCAACACGCATCGCCCTACGCTCGTTCAACTCGCAACCACGGCGGGAAACGCCCGCGGGTTGAACCGATCCCCTGGATGGAGCGAGCGAGGCGAAGATGAAGACGAATGCAGCGTTGGCGATGATCGTGCTGGCGGCCGCGGGGTGCGCGGATGCGTCGCAGCCCGGGCCCGTCGCCGTGACGGCGCAGCCGCGCGCCGAGTCGTGGCGCGTGAACCTCAAGGAGGCGCGGCAGGAGCTCCTCGCCGCCGACGCGGCCTGGGCCCAGGCCGCCGCGGCGAACGTTGTCGACGGCTTCACCAGCGTGATGACGGCCGACGTCCAGTTCCTCCCCTCGCGCGTGGACGTGCTGACCGGCATCCCGGCGGCGCGCGCCTACCTGCAGGGCTCGGTGTTTTTCGGCGCCATCCAGTGGAGCGCCGTCCGCGCCGACGTCTCGGCCGACGGCAGCACCGGCTACACCATCGACTACGGCACCACCACCCGGCGCGACAACGGCGTCACCGTCTACCTGCGCATGATCACCTGGTGGCAGAAGCAGGCGGACGGCTCGTGGAAGGTGAAGGCCAACGTCCCCGGCCTCTTCCTCAACCCGTCGATCGACGCCCCCGCCGGCTTCGGCACCCCGACGGACAACGGCGTGCAGGGCGCCCCCGCGTCGGCGGCGACGGCGGAGGACGTGATGCAGGCCGACCGCGACTTCGCCGCGATGTCGCTGGCGCAGAACGCGAAGGTGGCGTTCGTGACCTTCGCCGCGCCCACGGCCATCGCCGTGGGAACGCCGGACTACGGCCCCGAAGCCATCGGCCGCGGCTTCGGCGACGGCACCGGGTTCGTGCTGAGCTGGGGCCCCATCGCCGGCGGCATCAGCGGCAGCGGCGACCTGGGCTACACCATCGGCTACGCCAAGACGCAGCTGCTGAACCCCGACGGCACCCCGGCCGGCGCCAGCTTCAGCAAGTACGTCACCATCTGGCAGCGCCAGCCGAACGGGCAGTTCCTGTACGTGGCGGACGGCGGCACTTCGCGCGCCCCCGGCGCGCACTGACCCGCGGGCTCGCACCCCAACGGCACGTGCGCGGCGCCCGGCCCCCAAGGCCGGGCGTTCGCCGTTCCGTCCGTCTCCGTCGAAACTCCATCTCCCGATTCCTCGTAAATCGCTGCCGCGCATGCAGTGAAGCTTGCGCGGCCGACGCGGCGGCGCAGATTTGGAGGCGCGCCTCCGCCACAGTATCCCCCCGGAACCGAGAATCCGCCCCATGGGCCTCTGGGACTTCGTCAAGAGCGAGCTGATCGACATCATCCAGTGGCTGGACGACACCGGCGACACGATGGTGTGGCGGTTCGACGGGCACGACAACGAGATCAAGAACGGCGCGCAGCTGATCGTCCGCCCCGGCCAGGCCGCCGTGTTCGTGAACCAGGGGCAGGTGGCCGACGTGTTCGGCCCCGGCCGCCACGAGTTGCGCACGCAGAACCTCCCCATCCTGTCCACGCTGCTGGGGTGGAAGTACGGCTTCGACTCGCCCTTCAAGGCCGACGTCTTCTTCGTGGCCACCAAGCAGTTCACCGACCAGAAGTGGGGGACCAAGACGCCGGTGATGCTGCGCGACCCGGAGTTCGGCCCGGTGCGCCTCCGCGCGTTCGGCACCTACGTGGTCCGCGTGATCGAGCCCGCCAAGTTCGTCGCGCAGATCGTGGGGACGAACGGCATGTTCAAGACGGGCGACGTGGGCGAGCAACT
This sequence comes from Longimicrobium sp., assembly GCA_036377595.1. Taxonomy (NCBI): domain Bacteria; kingdom Pseudomonadati; phylum Gemmatimonadota; class Longimicrobiia; order Longimicrobiales; family Longimicrobiaceae; genus Longimicrobium; species Longimicrobium sp. The sequence goes on from DASUYB010000208.1 coordinate 16,224, forward strand.
GCGCTCGCTGGTGACCTCGCGCTTCATCGATGCGCTCGGCGAGGCGAAGGTGCCGATGCTCGACCTGGCCAGCCGCTACGACGAGATCGGCGCGTTCATCCGCGGCAAGATGGCCGAGGACTTCGGGATGTGGGGGCTGGAGCTGACCCAGTTCCTGATCGAGAACATCGCCCTCCCCGAGGAAGTCGAGAAGGCGCTCGACAAGCGCAGCAGCATGGGGGTGATCGGCGACATGGGCGAGTACACCCGGTTCCAGACCGCCGAGTCCATCCCGCTGGCCGCGTCGAACCCCGGCGGCACCGCCGGCGCGGGGATGGGGATGGGGATGGGCTTCGCGATGGCGCAGCAGATGGCCGCCGCGCTGGGGCAGCAGGGGTCGCAGCCCGGCGCCGCCCCCACGCCGCCGCCGCTCCCGCAGCAGTCCAGCTACTTCGTCGCCGTGGACGGCCAGCAGACCGGCCCGCACGGGATGGACGCGCTGCGCCAGCAGGCCGGCGCCGGCGCGCTCGGCCGCGACACGCTGGTGTGGAAGCAGGGGATGGCCGCGTGGACCCCCGCCGGCCAGGTGGACGAGCTCGCCTCGCTCTTCGCCGCCGTCCCCCCGCCGCTGCCGCCGCAGTAACCACGGCGTTTTCGGCAGATGGCATCGCGGCCCCGCTCGGACATCCTGGCGGGGCCGCGCTGTCTTGGAATCTCACGCAGGGTTAGCAGAGTCAGCAGAAAACAGCAGAGAAACCGCTGAAGTTGCTGCTGACCCTGCTAACCCTGCGTGAGGTCCTTCTGTTGAATCTCGCTCACCATTATACTGCCAAGGTGCGGGTGGGCGGGTAAGTATCCCGCCGCGCCATACCCACCGAATGGTAACCATGGGGATCACGGAAACCCGCGGCGACGTGTGCCTCGAGCAGTGCGGCTCGCGGCAGGTGCTGGACCTGATCGCCGACAAGTGGGCGGTGATCGTGATCTACGTGCTTGCGCGCGGCACCCGGCGCTTCGGCGAGCTGCAGCGCACGGTGGGCGGCGTGTCGCAGAAGATGCTGACGCAGACCCTCCGCGGCCTGGAGCGCGACGGGCTGGTCGAGCGCAAGGTCTTCGCGGTCATCCCGCCGCGCGTGGAGTACTCGCTCAGCCCGCTCGGCGAGACGCTGGTGGAGCCGCTGGGCGCGCTCTGCCGCTGGGCCGAGGATCACTACTGGGAGGTGGAGCGCGCCCGCGGCACCCAGGCCACGGCCGTCGCCGGGGCATGAGCCACGTTCATCTCCCGCCGGTGTATTACCCGATCGACGCGCGCCGGAAGGACGATCCGCCGCCCCCGCGGCGGGACGGAGGGCGCGGCACGGGGACGGAGCGCGAGGAGGGCGTCGCGGTCGCCGAGCGGCCGAGGACGCGCCGGCCCACCATGTACCGCGTGCTGCTGCACAACGACGACTACACGAGCATGGACTTCGTGGTCGAGGTCCTGGTGCGCCACTTCGACAAGTCGCCCACCGAGGCCACCCGGGTGATGCTGCAGGTGCACCACATGGGGATCGGCGTCGCGGGCACCTACACGCGCGACGAGGCGGAGACCCGCATCGAACGCGTCACCACGGAAGCGAACGCCGCCGGGTTTCCATTGCTCCTGACGATGCAGCCGGAATAACCCCGGCAGACGAGACTCACGCTCAACCCGATCGTACGCCCAGGCCTGCACCGATGTCGAGCCCCGCCTTGCGTCCCGAGCTGGAGATCAGCCTGCACCTTGCCGTCCTCGAGGCGGAACGGCGCGGCCACGCCTACGCCGGCCTGGAGCACCTCCTCTTCGCGCTCCTCCACGACGAAGCCAGCGCCTCGGCGGTCGCCTCCGCCGGCGCCGACGTGGAGCGGCTGAAGCGCCGCATCGACCGGTTCCTGATCGACGAGGTCGAGGCCGCGCACGACGGGCCGCCGGAGTCGGTGACGCCCACGCTCGCCTTCCGCCGCGTGGTGCAGGAGGCCGCGCTGCAGGTCCTCCGCTCCGGCCGCGAGGAGGTCACCGGCGTGCACGTGCTCGTCGAGATGTTCGCCGAGGACGAGTCGTTCGCCGTGCACTTCCTGCAGGAGGAGGGCGTCACCCGGCTGGCGATGATGCGCGCCGCCGCGCACGGCCCCGGCCGCCCCTCCACCGGCGTCACCCGCCGCGTCGAGGTCGGCGCCGACGGCGAGGCGGCGGGGGAGGGGGATGAAGGGCGAACGAAGCCGGGCGAGGCGCTGCAGCGCTTCACCGTCGAGCTCACCCGCCTGGCCGCCGAGGGGAAGCTCGATCCGCTGATCGGCCGCGAGAAGGAGATCAGCCGGGCGATCCACGTGCTGGCCCGGCGCCGCAAGAACAACCCGCTCTTCGTCGGCGACCCCGGCGTCGGCAAGACCGCGCTGGCCGAGGGGCTCGCGCTGAAGGTGCACGCGGGCGAAGTGCCGTCTCCCTTGCGAAATGCGGAGATCTACGCGCTGGACATGGGCGCCCTCCTGGCCGGCACGCGCTATCGCGGCGACTTCGAAGAGCGGCTGAAGGGGGTGCTCGGCGAATTGCAGCAGCGGCCCCGCGCAATCCTTTTCATCGACGAGATACACACCGTGGTTGGCGCCGGTAGCACCTCGGGCGGCTCCATGGACGCCAGCAACCTGCTGAAGCCCGCGCTGGCATCCGGCCTGCGCTGCATCGGCTCGACGACCTACGAGGAGCACCGCTCGCACTTCGAGAAGGACCGCGCCCTCGCGCGGCGCTTCCAGAAGATCGACGTGCTCGAGCCGGGCGTCGACGAGACGGTGCGGATTCTCGAAGGGCTGCGCGGGCGCTACGAGGAGTTCCACCGCGTCCGCTACACGCCCGGGGCCCTCCGCGCCGCCGCGGAGCTCTCCTCGCGCTACCTGCACGACCGCCGCCTTCCCGACAAGGCCATCGACGTGCTCGACGAGGCCGGCGCCGACGTGCGCCTCGCCACGGCGGAGGACGACGAGGCGTGGCCCACGGTGGGCGAGGAGGTGGTCGAGCGCATCCTCGCCTCCATGGCGCAGGTGCCGCCGAAGACCGTGGCCGGCAGCGACCGCGAGCGGCTGCGCACGCTGGAGACGGAGCTCAAGCGGCGCGTCTTCGGACAGGATGCCGCGCTCGGGCAGATCGCCGCCGCGATCAAGCTCTCCCGCGCCGGGCTGCGTGATCCGCGGAAGCCGATCGGATCGTTCCTCTTCACCGGCCCAACGGGCGTGGGAAAGACGGAGGTCGCCCGCTCGCTCGCGGAGGTGATGGGGATCGAGCTGATCCGCTTCGACATGAGCGAGTACATGGAGCCCCACACCGTCTCGCGGCTGATCGGCGCGCCGCCGGGCTACGTGGGCTTCGACCAGGCGGGGCTGCTGACCGAGGCGGTGAGCCGCACCCCGCACGCGGTGCTCCTGCTGGACGAGGTGGAGAAGGCGCACCCCGACGTCTTCAACCTGCTCCTGCAGGTGATGGACTACGGCAGGCTGACCGACAACAACGGGAAGCACGCCGACTTCCGCAACGTGGTGCTGGTGATGACCAGCAACGTCGGCGCGGAGGAGATCTCGCGCCGACGCGCCGGCTTCACCGCCGGGATGGTGGGAGGAGACGACGACCGGGCGTTCGAACGCACCTTTCCGCCCGAGTTTCGCAACCGGCTCGACGCGCGCATCTCCTTTGCGCCGCTAAACCTGGCGGTGATGGAGCGGATCGTGGACCGGCTCGTCGGCGAGGCGTGTGACCGACTGGCCGCCCGGAACGTCCATCTGATACTGGATGCAGGAGCACGCGCCTGGCTCGCCGAGCGCGGCCTCGACCCGCTGATGGGCGCCCGCCCGCTCGCGCGGCTGATCCAGGACGAGCTCCTCCGCCCGCTGGGCGACGAGATCCTCTTCGGCCGCCTCGAGCAAGGCGGCACGGTCACCGCTGGAGTGGAGGGCGGCCGGCTGGCCTTCCGCTACGCGGATGCGGTGGACATAGTTGCCATAAGCGCGCCGATGGTGTAAGATTATTCGGCAACGCCGAGGCCGAAGAGGATCGGAGCGGATCTCGTACCAGAATGGTGCAGGAGTTGCTTGCGGGCGGGAGGTGTGGCGGATTGGGCGTTATTTCTGCTACCCAGCCCCGGAGCAGCGGCACGAAAATTCTGGCGCTTCGCCCCCGCGGCGCGTATCGTATACAGAAAGTGTACACAACCGTACCCCACGTGGGCCCCAAGTTCGACACACACGGAGACGATAGATGAAGTCCTCCCGTACACGTACTGCGCAACCCCGCGCTCCCCGCCGCTGGCGCACCCCGCCTCCGCTCACCCGCGGCTCCGCCGAGACGCTCGAGGGAATGGAGATCCTTCGCGAGGTTCCGGGCGAAACCGGCGTGCTGCTCTGGCAGGCGTACCGCAACGTGATGTTCTGGGCCACGGCCGAGCCCCAGGAGCGCGGCAAGCTCTTCGCCGCCGACGCCGGCCAGCACCGGCTCGAGGACCTCCTCGCCGCCGACGTCCCCTCAGGGATCGTCGACGCGCTGGTGGCGGTGGGCCGTCTGCTGAGCGCCGCCGACAACACCAGCGGCGAAACGGTCTCGCAGGCCTGCCGCACCATCGCCGAATGGGCCTCCAGGGAAAGCTTCGACGCGACGGCGCTGTCCTTCACCCAGGCTGCCGCCCTCGCCACGCCGCGCAGCGCATCGCTCGCGCTGGCGGTGGCCCGACTCGCCCGCCAGCGCGGCGAGATGCCGCGCGCCGAGACCTGGTACCGCCACACCATCATGGTCGCCCGCCAGGCGGGCGACTGGGAGGCGTACGGGCGGGCCTACGTCGCGCTCGGCAACATGGCGCGCGACCGCGGCAACTTCCCGCTCGCGCAGCGCATGCACATTAAGGCGCTCCGCTCCGGCAAGCGTAAGGGCCTCATGCCGATTGTTGGCCAGGCATCGCACGACCTGTTCGTGCTTGCCACCGATGCCGGCCGTACCGAGCAGGCAGAGTATTTCGCGCGGCAGGCATTCCGTGCGTATGGGCCAGAGCACCCCAGGCTTCCTGCCCTGGCTCACGATATTGCGTACTCTTGGATGAGCCAGGGGTACTTCGGCCGTGCGCAACAGGTTTTCCAAGCGCTTCTACCGTTGCTGCCCGACATTAAACATCAGCTGACGGTACGTGCGAACATCGTCCGCTCGGCGGGTGGAGCCGGAGATCGCGAAACGTTCCGCAAGAGTTGGAACGAAGCGATGAAGCTCACGCGTGAGCCGGCAATCATGGGCGTTGTTGCTGACGCGATGCTCGAGATGGCGCGTGGCGCCGCAAGCATGGGCGAATGGGATCGTGCCGAGCAAGTTGCTGAGCGGGCGATCGCGATTGCATCCGAGCGGAGCGACGCGACTTCTCTCGTTCGCGGCGAGAGCATTCTCGAGTCGATCCGGAATGGGCGCTCGGTCGAGAAGGCGATTGCCTCGCGCACGAGTCGCACTGTCGATCACGCAGATGCGCTCGCAAATGAGATGGTCCGCTCGCTCGAGACACGAGTCGCAGTTGGCGCCTGACGTTGCAAGAAAAAAACGAGCCGACCGAGTGCAACCCGGTCGGCTCGTTTTTTTCTTGGCCCTAAGCTCAACCGCCGCTACCCAGCATGCCGCCGCTCTCGTACAGGCACTGCTCGCTGGTGGTGCCATCGGCGTTGATGACGACGATCTTGATGCAGCCGGTGGCCGACTGCGATTCGCCGCTGTCACCCGGGGTGATGTCGGCGTGCGGACGCGCCGGCGCCGTGGTCGCGGGTGACGTGATGGTGTCGCTGCCGCAGGCGGCAAGGACGGACGCGGCGGCGCAGGCCAGGAGGAACCGGGCGGTCTTCATGGGTGTTCCAGTTTGTGGGGGAGATCTTCGACAGAGACGCAGACAGCGTCCACGCGCGTGAAAAGTGCAGCCTTTCGCACCTGCGCGCCCATTCTCCTTTGCCCTCCCACCGTATAATTCACGACACCCATGGGAACGAGTCCGCGCCAGCTCATCGTGATGCACTCGAATGGTGCGTTCCGGGAGCTGGTCCGGCGTGTGACCAGCGGGACCTTCGAGTGCACGTTCCTCCCCGACTGGGAGTCGCTGCGGGCCATCATCCCCGACGCGCCGCCGGCGGCGATGCTGCTGGTGGACCCGTACGCGTCGGGAAGCCGCGACGGGCTGCAGCTGTCGCAGGCGCTGCGGGCGCTGCTTTGGGAGTTCCCCTCTGCCACGGTGGTGGCGGCGATGGAGCTTCGCCCCGGGCGCTCGCACGACGTGCGGACGCTGGGCGAATGGGGCGTCACCGACATCATCGCCATCGGCGAGGAGGACACGCAAGAGGCCATCAACCGCCGCCTTCGCTCGGCGCAGGGCCGCCCGCTGCAGCATCTCCTGCAGCGCTGCCTCCCCTCGAGCGTGTCGGGGCGGTCGCGGACGCTGCTGATGACGGCGGCCGAGGTGGTGTCGATGGGCGGGCGCGGGCGGGACCTGGCCAAGGCGATGCACCTTTCGGAGCGCACCGTGCTGCGCTGGTCGGAGCGCGCGGCGCTGCCGCCGCCGCGGCGGCTGATGGCGTGGATGCGCATTCTCCTCGCCGCGTCGCTGCTGGACGATCCGGGGCGCACCGTGCTCGGCGTGGCCTACGCGTGCGGGTACTCGTCGGACAGCAGCCTGCGGCGCGCGATGCAGGACTTCCTGGGCACCATCCCCACCACGCTGCGGCGGGAGGGGGCGTTCTCGCGGGCGTCGCGGCGGTTCCTGGACGAGCTGGCGGAGGTGAAGACCTGGGGGAAGGACACCTGGAAGGAGAAGGCGCTGGAGGAAACCCGGCGAAAAAGGCGGAGACCACGGCGGAGATCGCGGGGCTGAGCGGGGTGCGCTCGGCCCTGTTTCGTGGCGCGCGCACTCGGACGAGGGCGATCGAGACTGCGCCAGGGACGAGGCGAGTTCGGTCCCCGAGAACGGATCACGTCGTCGAGGACCGAGCGTTTCCGCGCGCAACTCCCAGCGTGGAACCTCGAACCCGTCGCGCACGTGCGTGAGGGATGCGCGCCCGAAGGGCCGGGACACCGCCGCGCGTGCGCCGTCACCGACGATCAGCGCGAATGGTTGGCGCGGCGGGGGCCCGGCGCGGTTGGGCACAGTTGTATCGTGCCCTACCGCGCGCGCAGCCCGGTTTGGCGTCTCGGCGCCAAACACGCCCGAACCCGACCGTTCTCTTACCGCTTCTGGGGGATGCCGAGCGGACGGGCGGGGTTCCAGTCGAACAATCGCAGCGTCCAGCCGCCGCCTTCCACCGCGAGCGCGCCGAGCCAGCCGGGGCCGGGGTCCAGCTCGCGGAGCGTCCACCGCGCGGCCTCGTCGGGGCGGCCGCGGGTGCAGAGGAGGTGCGCGGGCTCGCCGGGGCGCAGCGTGACGTCGAAGCAGTGGAGCGGCATGGTGAGCCCCTCGCCGATCGCCTTGATGTACGCCTCCTTGCGCGTCCAGCAGGTGAAGAACGCCGCGTCGCGCTGGTCGTCGGCGATGGTGTCGTAGACCTCGTTCTCGGGCACGGAGAAGAAGCGGCGCGCCACCGCATCGCGGTCGCCGACGGGGAGCAGCGCCTCGAGGTCCACGCCCAGCTCGCGGCCGCGCGAGACGGCCACCAGGAGCCCGTCCTCGGAGTTGGAGACGTTGAACTGGAGACCGCCGTCGGCACAGGGGCCGTCGAGGGCGGGCTTGCCGTGCTCGGCCAGGCGGTAGCGGAGGGCCGCGGGGTCGACGCCGAGGTAGCGGGAGAGGATGCGGCGCTGGATCCCGCGGCCGGCCACGAAGCGGTCGCGGTGCACCTCGAACCTGAAGCGCGCGGCGCGGGTGCGCTCGTCGTCGGAGAGCAGGGCGTGGTGGAGCGCCAGCTCGGCCGGCGCGGCCGCGAGCGAGGCGCGCCAGACGTGCACCTCGTCGCCCGCCAGCGTCAGGGAGGGCGGCGCGGGCTCCCAGCGGTCAGGCATACATCGGATAGGCGCCGAGCCGCGCCAGCAGCGGCCGCAGCTCGGCGTTCAGCGCGGCCAGCACCCGGGCCTGGTCGCCGATCAGGAAGAAGTGGTCGCCGGGGAACATGCGGAGCTGGAAGGCGGCGCTGGTCTGCTCGCGCCACGCCTCCACCTCTTCCGGCGCCACCTCCGTGTCGCGCTCGCCGCCGTACGCGGAGATGGGGACCGCCAGCGGGGGCCCGGGCGTGTAGCGGTACGTCTCGCCGAGCGCGAAGTCGGCGCGGAGCATGGGCGCGATCAGCCCCATGATCTCCGGGTTCTGCAGCACCTCTTCCGGCGTGCCGTTGAAGCGCCGCAGCGCGTCCAGGAACTCGGGCTCGGGAAGGTCGTGCAGCGGCGGGTCGCTGAGCTCCACCTGCGGCGCGGGCCGGCCGCTGGCGAACAGGTGCTCGGGCATGCGGCGGCCGGTGCGGCGCAGGAGGCGCGCCAGCTCGAAGGCCATCAGCCCGCCGTTGCTGTGCCCGAACAGCGCGAACGGTCGGTCCATGAACGGTGCCAGCTCGGCGCCGAGCTTCTCCGTCAGCTCCGCCATGTCGCTGTACGGCGTCTCGACCAGGCGGCTCTCGCGGCCGGGGAGCTGCACGGCCAGCAGCTCCACCTCGGGCGGCAGGTGGCGCGCCCACGGCGTGTAGACGGACGCGCTGCCGCCGGCGAACGGGAAGCAGAACAGCCGCAGCCGCGCGGTCGGCGTGGGGCGCGGGATGACGACCCACGGGCTGGGGCGCGCGGGGCGGCTCTGCGAGGGAGGCGCGTGAGACACGATCGGATCCGGACTGCGTCGTCGAAAGCTCGCGATCAGGTGCGTCGCCGGATTGGCCGGCGAAGCGGGAACTGCTTGAACTGCACGATTCGGGCGTGTTTGGCGCTGAGACGCCAAACCGGGCTGCGCGCGCCGTAGGCCACGATACCACCGTGGCCAACGGCGCCGGGCCCCCGCCGCGCCAGGCACCCGCGCGAACCTCAACATCCTGGCGCGCGCGGCGGGGTCCCGGCCCTCCGGGCGCGCATCCCTCACGCGGGTGCGGCGAATACTTAAGCAGAGACTTAAGTATTGGGTATCACCCGCGGGAGACCCGCAGCGCCTCCAACTCGGCGCGCGCGATGGCGACCTGCTGGATCTGCGTGCTTCCCTCGATGATCTCCATCACCCGCGAATCGCGCAGGTAGCGCTCCACCGGGTACGCCTCGGTGACGCCGTTGGCGCCGTGGATCTGCACCGCATCCAGCGCCGCGCGCGTGGCCGCGGTGCTGGCGAAGTACTTGGCCACGAACGTCTCGTGCGCGGCGGCGGGGTCGCCCTGGTCGCGCAGCCAGCCGGCTCGCAGGCAGAGCCAGTGCGCGGCACGCCACTCGGCGGCCATGTTCGCCAGCATCCGCTGCACCAACTGGTGCTCGCCGATGGGCGCGCCGAACTGCCGCCGCTCCGCCGCGTAGCGCAGCGACGCGTCCAGGCAGGCGCGGACGATCCCCGCCGCGCCGCAGGCCACGCTGTAGCGGCCCACCTCGAGCGTGGCCACGGCGATCCCCAGCCCGAAGCCGGCGCCGCCCAGCCGCGACTCCCTGGGCACGCGGCAGCCGTCCAGCCGCAGCTCGGCCAGCATCGACGCCCGCGTGCCGGTGACGCCGTGCAGCGGCTCGACGGTGAACCCCGGCGTCCCGCGCTCCAGCAGGAACGCGACCGGCTTCCCCTCGGTCTTCGCGAAGAGGAGGAAGACGTCGGCGATCTGGCCGTACGTGGTCCACTTCTTCGTCCCGTGCAGCACGTACGCGTCGCCGTCCGCCGTGGCCGTCGTCTCCACCGCCGCCGCGTCGCTGCCCACGGCGGGCTCGCTGAGCGCGAACGCGCCGATGGCCTCGCCGCGCGCGAGCGGGCCGAGCCAGCGCTCCTTCTGCGCGCGGCTTCCCCAGCGCAGCACGGCGTGGGTGGCCATGCTGTGCACGGTCAGCAGCGAGCGCAGCGACGAGCAGCCGCGGCCCAATTCCTCGTTCAGCAGCCCGAAGGTCACCCAGTCCATCCCCGCGCCGCCCTGCTCGCGCGGGACGACGGCGCCCAGCCAGCCGGTCGCCGCCAGATCCCGGATCACCTCGCGCGGAGTCGCCGCGGCGCGGTCCCACTCCCCCGCGTGCGGGGCGACGTGGGCGTCGACGTACGTGGCGAACTCCGCGCGCGCGGCCTCCTGCGCGGAGCCCAGCTCCATGCGGAGCGCGGCCTCGGCAGAGGAGGACACGGGCGGGGCGGCCAGGTCGGTCACGCGGCGGGCGCGCCCAGCTTGCGCCCCACGAAGGCCGAGAGGGCATCGATCGAGCGGAAGTTGTCGAGGTCCAGGTCCTCGCTCTCCACCGTCACGCCGAACTCGCCCTCCACGAACTGCACCAGCTGCATGGCGAACATCGAGTTCACGTAGCCGGTGGCGAAGATGTCCTCGCCGTCCTGCAGGTCGTGCCCGCGGAAGAAGCGGCTCACGAACTCGCGCAGCCGCTGGCGGATCTGTTCGTCGTTCATCTCGTGCTCATGCGTTGAACGGCCTCGGAAAGCCCCGGTTGCGAAGGGCCGGCCACCAGCCGCGTCGATTGGATTCTTCGGTCGCTCGGGGGACGAAGGTGCAAGGAAAACCTCGGCGTGCGGGCTCCCCCGGAATGACATCGTCGGGATCCCGGCATCCATCCTCATCTACGCCGCACCGGCGACGGTGTAGTCGTAGAAGCCGCGGCCGTTCTTGCGGCCGTGCAGCCCGGCGTCGACCATCTTCTTCAGCAGCGGACAGGGGCGGTACTTGCTGTCGTTGTAGCTCTCGTACAGCACTTCCACGCTGTAGAGGATGGTGTCCAGCCCGATCAGGTCCGCCGTCTCCAGCGGCCCCATCTTGTGCCCGAAGCAGGTCTTGAAGATGCGGTCGACGTCCTCGGCCGCGGCCACCTGGTCCTGCACCAGCCACACGGCCTCGTTGATGGTCAGCATCAGCACGCGGTTGCTGACGAAGCCGGGCATGTCGTTCACCACGATCCCCTCCTTCCCCATCGCCCGGAGCAGCGCCTGCGCGGTGTCGACCGTCTGCTGCGAGGTGTGGAAGGCGCGGATCACCTCCACCGTGGGTTTGAGGGGGACGGGGTTCATGAAGTGCATTCCCAGCACCCGGTCGGGCCGCCGCGTGAGCGAGCCGATGCGGGTGATGGAGTACGCCGAGGTGTTGGCCGCGAAGCAGGCGTGCGGCGGGCAGACCTCGTCGAGCACGGGGTAGATCGGGCTCTTGATCTCCCACTTCTCCGTAACGTTCTCGATCACGAAGTCGGCCTCCGCGAAGCCGTCGTACGAGGTGGTGAAGGAGATGCGCGCCAGCACCTCGGCCGCGGGCGGACCGCCCTTCTGCCGGCTGAACATCCCGTGGAAGCGCAGCCCCTTCTCGATCTCCGCGCGGGCGCGGGCGAGGACGTCGTCGCCCACGTCCAGCAGCAGCACGCGGTGGCCGGTCTGCGCCAGGTTCTGCGCCACCCCCACGCCCATCACGCCGGCGCCCACCACCCCCACGGTGGCCGGCGCCCCCTGGTTCTCGGTCATTCCGTTTCCGTAACGAATGGAGTTTCGCCTCCCCGGCGGAGAGGCGACCATCGCTCGCCCGCGAACGCGGCGAGGGAGGCGGGCGCCCGGCGGCGGGCGCCCGCGCGGCGGCTCAGTCGAGCCCCGCCTCCTTCATCTTGTCGCGCAGCGACTTGGGCCGCATGTCCGTCCAGACCTCCTCGATCCAGGCCAGGACCTCGGGCTTCAGGCCGTGCTTGCCGGCGTCGCGCCACCCCAGCGGCAGCTCGCGGTCGGCGGGCCAGATGGAGTACTGCTCCTCGTCGTTCACCACCGCCATGTAGATGGTGGTATCTTCGCGTTCGTCGCTCATCTCGTGCGCTCTCAGGGTAGATGGGTTGGGTTGGACTGCGATGGAGCCGCGGGTCACCCCGCGACGGCCAGCTCCGCGCCGGCCTCGTCGGGCGCGGCGGCGGGGTGCGGCGGCGACTGCGGATGCGGCGCGTCGGCGACGTCGCGCTCGACGTGGCGGATCCGGGGAACGAGCCAGGCGATGGTCGCGGTCAGCATCACCAGCGCGCCGAGGACCACGAACATCAGCGCCACGCCGCGCCCCTTCCCCACGCCGACCAGCGTGCCCGCGGTGCCGGCCAGCGCGCCGCCGGGGGCCATCAGCGGCTCGAAGACGCGCTCGGCCAGCGGGCCGGCGATCAGCACGGCCAGCGGGATCATCGACATGAACGCCATCCGCCGCACCGCCATCACCCGCCCCATCAGCGCGTGCGGGGTCTTGCTCATCCAGATGGCCGAGCTGCTGGTCGCCAGCAGCGGCGAGGCGAACGCCCAGGCGAACATCGTCGCGGCGACCCAGGGGATCGACGTCCTCACCCCCGTGGCGGCGATGCAGGCGCCGACGATGAACACCGCGCCCAGCACCCCGGCGATGCGGTGCCTGGGCCCGCCCCACGCGCCCACGACGATGCCGCCGGCCACCGCGCCCACGCCCACCGCCGCCTGGACGGTGGCCAGCGCCACGGGCGAGCCGAAGCTCAGGATCATCGGCGCCAGCAGGGGATTGACGAACCCCGTCCAGAAGTTGACGAGCGCGACGAAGGCGAGCAACCCCAGCAGCCCCGGCCGCTCGCGCACGAAGCGCCACCCCACCGCCGCCTCGGCGCCGAAGCGGCGCGCGGCGGCCAGCCAGGCGGGACCGTCGTCTTCCGTCGACGCGACCTCCACGCGGGCGGGGCGGGGGATGGCCACCAGCGCCAGTCCCGCGATGGCGGCCAGGTAGGTGACGCCGTCGACCACCATGATCCCGCCGAGGCCGATCGTGACCAGGAGCGCGCCGGCGACCACCGGCGCCACGATCATGCTCACCGGCCCCAGCAGCTGCATCAGCCCCACCGCGCGTCCGTACTGGTGGCGCGGAACGATGGAGGCCATGGCGGCGGTGAAGGCGGGCTCCTGGAACGAGGAGATGAACGAGGCGAGGGCCGAGGTGACGAAGAGATACCACACCTCGAAGTGGCCGGCCAGCACCAGCGCGGCGGTGGCCAGCGTCAGCAGCGCCGACCCCGTGTCGGCGGCGATGAGGACGCGGCGGCGGTCCCAGCGGTCCACCAGTGTTCCCGCCACGGGCGAGAGGAGGAGCGAGGGGAACATCCACGCGAAGATCAGCAGCCCGAACTGCTCGGCCGAGCCGGTCTTCTGGTACACGGCCACGGCCACGGCGAACGAGGTCAGCCCCGAGCCCAGCGCCGACACGAGCTGCCCCGCCCAGATCAGGAGGAAGGGGCGCAGCTCGCGCACGGACTGGCGGAAGGATTCCCCTCGCGCTGGCTTCATCGGCTCCAGAAAGTCACGGAGCCCGTCCTGACCGGTGGGTTCAGGGCGGGCCTGCAACCGCTTCGAGATCATCGGGTTGGCGCATCCGCGCGGCGCGGAGCGCACGATCACGCCTCCGACTTGGCCGCGGCCGGGGGGCGCAGGGCCGCCAATCTAACACCTTTGCCGCGCGTTTTGAATCACCCCCGTACGGATTCGCCAATCCGGCACAGCGTGCACGCGCGGCGTCGTCGTCGCATGCGCATCGGCCGCCGCGGCGGGAAACGCGGAGCGGGCGCCGGGAGGGTGGCGCCCGCTCCGTTTTCGCCAGCGGCGGATCAGTCGCCGCCGGCGCGCTCGGCCAGCAGCCGCTCGGCCTCCTCCTCGCTCAGGCTCTCGAGCCAGGCCAGCAGCTCGTCGTCGGGCCCGGCGGCGGCGCGGCGCTCGTCCACCAGCGCCGCGATCCCCCGCACCGTGGGGTGGTCGAAGATGACGCCGACGGGGAGCTCCACCCCCAGCCGCGCGCCGACGCGGGTGAGGATGCGCGTGGCGCGGAGCGAATGGCCGCCCAGGTCGAAGAAGTCGTCGGTGGCGCCCACGCGCTCCAGCCCCAGCACCTCGCGCCAGATCTCCGCCACCGCCTCTTCGGTCGCCGTCGCGGGCGGCGCGAAGGCGGCCTCGGGGTGCGCGGCGCCGGCGTCGGGCGCGGGGAGGGCGCGGCGGTCGACCTTGCCGCTGGGGGTCTTCGGCAGCGCGTCGAGCACGGTGAAGGTCGCGGGGATCATCCACGCCGGGAGGCGGCCGGCTAGGTGCTCGCGCAGCTCGGCCAGAGAGACCGTCCGCCAGTGCGCGGGCGCCACGTACGCGGCCAGCTGGCGCTCGCCGCCGTCCTGGCGCGCGACGACGGCGGCCTCGCCCACGGACGGGTGCTCGTGCAGCACCGACTCGATCTCCCCCGGCTCCACCCGGAAGCCGCGGATCTTCACCTGGTCGTCGGCGCGGCCCAGGAACTCGAGTGCGAAAGTGCGAGAGTGCGAAGGTGCGAAAGTGGTTTCGTCGCGAGGTGAGTCGCTTTCGCACTCTCGCACTTTCGCACTCTCGCACTCCTTCCACCTCGTCCGATCCCCCGTCCGGTACATCCGCGCGCCGGGCGTGGGGGAGAACGGGTCGGGGAGGAAGCGCTCGGCGGTGAGCGCCGGACGGCCCAGGTAGCCGCGCGAAAGCCCTTCGCCGCCCGCGTACAGCTCGCCGGGGATGCCGGCGGGGATGGGGCGGAGCGCCTGGTCCAGCACGTACGCCGTGGTGTTGGCGACGGGGCGGCCGATGGGAACGCCCGTGGCGCCGGGGGGGACGGCGCGCACCTCGTGCCAGCTGGTGTAGGTCGTGTTCTCGCTGGGTCCGTAGATGTTGACCAGCCGCACGGAGGGGCACGCCTCCACCACGCGGCGGAAGGCGGCGGGGTCGGCCGCCTCGCCGCCGGCCAGCAGGTGGCGCAGCGGCGCAAAGGTCTCGGGCGCCTCGTGCGCCACCTGGTGGAAGAGCGCGCTGGTCAGGAACATCGCGTCGATCCGCCGCTCGCGGATCACCGCGGCCAGACGGTGCGGCGAGAGGACGTCGTCGCGGTCGACGACGACCAGCGTGCCGCCGTTGGCCAGGGGCGCCCACACCTCCCAGGTGGCCGCGTCGAACGACGGCGCGGCGGTGTGGCCGATGCGGTCGCCCGGCCGCGGCTGCAGGTAGTCGGCCCCGCGCACCAGCCGCACGAACGCGCGGTGCGTGAGCATGCTCCCCTTGGGCGCGCCGGTGGAGCCGGAGGTGTAGACGACGTAGGCGACGGCGTCCGAGCCGAGGTCCGGCGCAACTGGTTCGCCCGCGGGCGCATCATCGAGGCGCGCGAGGGAGAGGACGGGGCCGTTCCACCCCTCCAGCGAGGCGGGGACGCGGTCGCGCACCACCAGCGCGGCCGCGCCGGAGTCCGCGAGCATGTAGCTCAGGCGCTCCGCCGGATACGCGGGATCGAGGGGGACGTACGCGGCGCCCGCCTTGAGCGCGCCGAGCATCCCCATCGCCTCCTCGGGCGAGCGCTCCATCGCCACGGCCACGCGGCCCTCGGGGCGCACGCCCATCGCCCGCAGCGCGGCGGCGATGCGGTCTCCCGTCACGTCCAGCTCGGCGTAGGTGACGGTGCGCGCGCCGTGCTCGATCGCCGCCGCCTCGGGCCGCAGCCGCGCCTGCTCGGCGACCAGCGCGTGCAGGGTGGCCTCGCGCGGGTAGTCCGTCGCCGCGCCGGCGAGGGCCAGGACGGCGCGCTCCTCCTCCGCGGGGAGCATGCGGAGACGGGAGACGCGGGTCGATGGATCGGCGAGCGCGTCGGCCAGCACCGCCTCGAAGTGGCCGATCATCCGCGCGACGGTGGCCGCGTCGAACAGGTCCTCGGCGAACTCCCAGATCATCACCACCTCGCTCCCCGCGTGCTGGTGGGCGCGGGGGATGACGATGACGTTGAGGTCGAACTTGGCGGACTCGTTCCCCAGCCCCTCCTCGATCTCAATCTCCGCATCTCCAAGCTCGAGATCGGGATAGGGCGCGTGGTGGAAGTTGAAGGCGACCTGGAAGACGGGGAGGTGCCCGCGCGAGCGCTCGGGGTGCACTGCGGCCACGATCTCCGCGAAGGGCACGTCCTGGTGCTGATACGTCTCCACCGCGGCGGTGCGGACGCGCTCCACCAGCTCCTCGAACGCCGGGTCGCCGGAGAGGTCGGCGCGGATGGGGATGGTGTTCACCACCATGCCGATCAGGTCCTCGCTCTCCCGCAGCCGCCGCCCCGCGACGCCCGAGCCGACGCAGAAGTCCGTCTCGCCGGTGTAGCGGTGCATCAGCGCCTCGAACGCGGCGAACAGCGTCATGAACAGCGTGACGCCGTGGCGCCGGCTGAAGGCATCGGCCGCGTCGTACACCGCGCGGGACAGGCGCACGCGGTGGCTGCTGCCGCGGAAGCTCATCTCCGCCGGGCGCGGCCGGTCCGCCGGGAGCTCGAGGACGGGGGAGACGCCGGCCAGGCGGTGCTTCCACCACTCGAGGTGCGCGCGCGCCTCGTCCGTCTCCATCCACGCGCGCTGCCACGCCGCGAAGTCGCCGAACTGCACGGCGGGCTCGGAGAGATCGTGCTCGCGGCCGCGCGCGAAAGCGTCGTAGATGGCCTTCAGCTCGCGCAGGAACACGCCGAAGCTCCACCCGTCGTGCACCAGGTGCTGCTCGATGGCCAGGAAGACGTGCTCGTCGTCCGCCAGCCGGAACAGCGTCCAGCGGACGAGGGGAAGCGCCTCGAAATCGAACGGCCTGCGGAACTCCTCCCCGAGCCGCCGCTCCAGCTCCGCCCGCCGTTCATCTCCCGAAAAGGCGGTGAGATCGACGAGCGGGAGATGGACGGTCCACGGCGCGTGCACCACCTGCGCGGGCGCGCCGTCGACGGCGGGGAAGGTGGTGCGGAAGATCTCGTGGCGGCGGACGATCTCGCCCAGCGCGCGCTCCAGCGCTTCCCGGTCCACGGCGCCGCGGATGCGGACCGTCGCCTGGAAGTTGTAGGAGCGCATGTCCGGCTTCAGGTGGTGGAAGAACCAGACGGTCTCCTGCGGGAAGGAAAGCGGGAGCGGCCGGTCGCGCGGCGCGCGCGGGATGCGCAGCGCGGTGTCGAGCGGGGACGCGGCGTCGGCCAGCTGCCGCGCCAGCTCTTCCACGTTCGGCATGGCGAAGAGCGTCCCCAGCGGCAGCTCGATCCCCATCCGCTGGCGCACGCGCGCGACGATCTGCGTGGCCAGCAGCGAGTGGCCGCCCAGCGCGAAGAAGTCGTCGCGGACGCCGACGCGCTCCACGCCCAGCACCTCGCTCCAGATGCGGGCGAGCGCCGCCTCGTCGGGGGTGCTCGGCGCGACGTACTCCGCGCCGGCCTCGCGCTCCGGCTGCGGGGCTGGAAGCGCCAGCCGGTCGACCTTGCCGTTGGGCGTGTGCGGGAGCTCGGACAGGAAGGTGAACGCGTCCGGCACCATGTACTCGGGGACGTGCCCGCGCAGGTGCTCGCGCAGCTCCGCCGTCCCCGGCGCGGCGCCGTCGGGGACGACGTACGCGGCCAGGCGCTTCTCCCCCCGGTCCTCCCACGCGGTGACCACGGCTTCGCGCACGGCGGGGTGGGCGGCCAGCGCGGTCTCGATCTCCCCGGGCTCCACGCGGAAGCCGCGCACCTTCACCTGGTGGTCCATCCGCCCCAGGCACTCCAGGTCGCCGTCGGGAAGGACGCGGCCGAGGTCGCCGGTGCGGTACATCCGCGCGCCGGGGGCGCCCAGCGGGTCGGGGCGGTAGCGCTCGGCCGTCATCCCCGGCGCGCCCAGGTAGCCGCGGCTGACGCCCGCGCCCGCCATCCACACCTCGCCCGTCTCGCCGTCCGGCACCGGCCGCAGCGCCGCGTCCAGCACCCGCGCCGTCGTCCCGCTCACCGCGCGGCCGACGGTCATCGCCCGCTCACGCCCCTTCTCCACCTCCTTGCAGGTCGAGTAGGTGGTGTCCTCCGTCGGCCCGTAGAGGTTGAGCACGCGGTCCACGTGGCCCAGCGCGTACAGCCGCTGCGCCAGCTCGTTGCGCAGCGGCTCGCCGCCCAGGAGGAAGGTGCGCGCGCAGGCGGGGATGGCGCCCATGCGCAGCAGCTCGGCCGCCGCGCTGGGAACCATCGCCACGGTGTGGACGGGCTCGCCGAGCGAGGCCAGGGAGAGCGCGTTCTCCACCAGCACCAGCGTGCCGCCCCAGCACAGCGTCCCGAAGATCTCCGCGATGGAGACGTCGAAGCAGACGGAGGTGGAGGCGAGTACGGACGCGCGCTCCTCGTCCGTCACCGTCGCCCGCAGCCAGCGGAGCACCTCGACGGTGTTGCGATGCTCGATCTGCACCCCCTTTGGCCGCCCGGTCGATCCCGAGGTGTAGATGACGTACGCCAGGTTCTCCGGCCGCACCTCCACCTCCGGCGGCGAGGACGGCCGCGCGGCGATCTCCTCCCGGTCGACGTCGACGCAGACGGCGGCGCCGCGGTACTGCGGCACCCGCTCCGCCAGCGCGCCGGTGGTGACGAGGAGGGGGACGCGCGTGTCGCCCAGCATGTACTCCACGCGCTCGGGGGGATACGCGGGGTCGAGCGGCACGTATGCCGCGCCCGCCTTCAGCACCGCGAGCAGGGCGACGACGAGGTCGGGGGTGCGGGGGAGGAAGACGCCGGCGGGGACCTCGGGGCCGGCGCCGAGCGCGCGGAGGTGGTGGGCCAGCCGGTTGGCGTGCGCGTCGAGCTCGCCGTAGGCGAGGGTCTCGCCGCGCCAGCGGAGCGCGCAGCGGCCGGGATGCGCCGCGGCCTGGGTCTCGAAGAGGGAGTGGATGCAGCCGGAGGGGAGGGCGTTCGCGTTCATGTCCATCCAGAGGTCGTCATTCCGGAGATGCCTCCGCCCCGCGGACGGCGCGTGGCCGTCCGCAAAGGCGCGGAGAGGAGTCCTGCGGAGTGTGACCCGGAGCCGGTGGGCGGCGTGCGGATCGGGACCTGCGGGTGGGGCGTGCTGCCGTGGTGAAGGAGACTAGGCCGCCGCGCGCGGACGGGAGGCGCGCGCCGCGCGGCCGAGCCGCTCGATCCCCTGCTCGATCTGCGCGACCGAGGGGAAGCTGAAGTTGAGCCGCATCCCGCGGCTGCCGCCGCGGCCGTCGAAGCTGAAGGCGGTGCCGGGAACGTACGCCACGCCCTCGCGCTCCAGCGTGGGGAGGAGAAGGTCCGCCGTGTCGTAGCCGTCGGGAAGCTCGGCCCAGACCAGCGCGCCGTGCCGCGGCACGCTCCACCGCGTTCCCGCGGGGAAGTGCGTGGCGATGGCGCCCAGCATGGCGTCGCGGCGCTCGCGGTAGGCGTCGCGCACGCGCTCCAGGTGCGCCTCGAAGCCGCCCGCGCGCAGGTACTCGGAGACGAGGCGCTGCGCGAAGGTCGAGGTGTCGATGTCGGCGCCGTCCTTGGCGCACCCCAGCATCGGCACCAGCTCTTCGGGCACCACCGTCCAGCCGCAGCGGAAGCCGGGCGCCATCACCTTGCTGAACGAGCCCACGTAGAAGACCCAGCGGTCCTCCATCGCCCGGATCGGGGGGAGCACGTCGCCGTAGTGCAGCAGCCCGTAGGCGTCGTCCTCGATGATGGGAACGCGGTGGCGGCGCGCCAGCTCGGCCAGGCGGATGCGCTTCTCCAGGCTCACGCTCACGCCCAGCGGGTTGTGGCCGTCGGTCACGCAGTAGATGAATGCCGGGCGCGCGCCGCCCTCCAGGTACGCCTCCACCCGGTCCACGTCCAGCCCCGTCTCCAGGTCGCTGTTCACGGCGAGGATCTGCGGCCGGTACGACTCGACCACCTGCTGGAAGCCCATGTAGATCAGCCGCTCGCAGACCACCTGGCCCTCCGGCTCCAGGAAGAGCCGCGCGAGCAGCGCCAGCGCCTGCTGCGCGCCCGTGGTCAGGAACACCTGCTCGGGGGCGCAGCGCACGCCGCGGCGCGCCATCAGCTCCACCACCTGCTCCTTGAGCGGGGCGTAGGGCACCTTGTACTGCAGCGCCCCCGTGTCGGCGCGCAGCACGCGGTCGGCGGCCGCCACGTAGTCGTCCACCGGGAACAGCTCCGGGGCGGGAAGCCCCAGCGCGAACGAGATCACGCCCGGCCGCGCCATGTGGCCCATCATGGCCTGGATGGTCGACGGGCGGAGGAAGCGGGTCCACTCGGCCAGCGGAAGCGCGTCGAGGGCCGTGGCCGACGCGGACACGAGCGCCGGAGCGGGTGCGGATGAAACGCGAGTCATGTCACCTTTGTGGGGTCCGCGATCCTTCGCGGAGCAGGCGGCGGACGGGATGCCGCGTTTCCTGAGCCTGGACCGGCCGCGGCGGGTGGACGATGGGCGTCCGTGCGGCCGGATGAACTACTGACAGAGTGGCGCGTCGGTGGCGGTCGCGAACCACCCCGCCCGACGCGCGGACCGCAAGCATAACCACGTGTACGATTCAGGGCAAGTGCAGGCCGGTAAACTGATACACAAAGAACACGACGCGTCCCAAAGCTCACGGAATCTCTCGGAAACAAATGTAACCATGCGCACGGAAGGGCCGCCGGGACCCGCACGCAGCGGCGGGAAACATCCAGATTCGCGGACGGGACGCGAGGTGCGGCGGGAGAGGCTTCCCCGCGCCGCTCCGTTCACGGGAGACTGGACTCGCGCGGCGGGAGAGATTAGTTTGATGTACGTCTCGCGTATGACGCGAGACGACACCCGAATGACGTACCTCAACCGGGAACGACAGGATATGCAACCGGTTCTCCGTCCGCTCATCGTGCTGCACTCCGACGCGGTGTTCAAGGAGCGCCTGCGCCGCATCGGCAGCCAGCGCTTCAAGAGCCAGTTCGTGAACGACTGGGACGGCCTGCGCACGGCGCTAAAGGAAGCGCCGCCCGCCGCGCTGGTGGTGGTGGACCCGTACACCCACAGCTACGGCGCCGAGGCCGAGCTGGCGCCCGAGCTGCGCTCGCTGCTGTGGGAGTACCCCACCGCCACGGTGATCGCCGCGCTGGAGGTGCGGCGCCAGCGCGTGCGCGACCTGCGCACGCTGGGCGAGTGGGGGGTGAAGGAGGTGATCGCGCTCGACGAGGAGGACACGCTCGAGGCCATCAGCCGCCGCCTGCGCGCCGCGCAGGGCCGGCCGCTGCAGAGCCTGCTGGAGCGCTCGCTGCCGGGAACGCTGAGCGGCCGCGCGCGCGCGCTGCTGATGGCGGCCGCCGAGGTGGTGGCCGAGGGCGGCCACGGGCGCGACCTGGCGGCCAGCCTCCGCCTGTCGGAGCGCACGCTGCTGCGCTGGGCCGAGCAGGCCGACCTCCCGCCGCCGCGCCGCATCCTGGCGTGGATGCGCGTCCTCCTCGCCTGCGAGCTGCTGGACGACCCCGGCCAGACGGTGCTGAGCGTGGCCTACACCTGCGGCTACGCCAGCGACAGCTCGCTGCGCCGCGCGGTGCAGGAGTTCACCGGCGTGCTGCTGACCGAGCTGCGGCAGGAGGGCGCCTTCGCCACCGCGTCGGAGAAGTTCCTGGCCGAGCTGGAGGACACTCGCGAGAGCGGCCGCGCCCGCCGCAAGGCCGAGCGCGCGGCGGCCCGTGCCGCCGCCGTGGCGGCCGCCACCGCCGCCGCCGGCGCGCCGAACTGATCTTCCGGTCGATAGTGACGAGAGCCCGGGCCGCGGCCCGGGCTTTCGTCGTTGAGTGCGAAAGTGCGAGGGTGCGAGGGTGCGAGGGTGCGAAAGTGCGCCAGGTTCAACGCACTCTCGCACTTTCGCACCTTCGCACTCACGCACCGGAAAAGAGAAGGCCCGGAGCCTGGGAGGCTCCGGGCCTGACTCGGGGGTCGGGCAGCGCCGAAGGGCGTCGGGGGCGGGGAGGTGGTGCGGGTAGGCGGGGCGGGCGGTTGCTGCGGGTTCTCGGTTTGATACTGCCAGGGTCCTGCGGTCGCTGTCCCCCCGGTTCTTCGCTCGCATGACAAAGCAATCGCGAGGCCAGACGCGGCCCGTCTGGCATCTCGTTGCGGCGCAATCACTTGGATTTTTGGTGGCTCGGAAACAGGTGGGGCGGTGGGACCTGGGGAGGACACCCTTTGGGACATCGGCGCCTCATCTCCCTCCATCCGTCGTGGGAGATGGCTCCAAGTGGTGCGGAAATCGCCCCGCGGTGCTCTGGAGCGGCCCGCCGGGTGGGTGTAAGTTCAGGAACCGGCTCGTTCCGGGGTGGAATTCTCGTCTCGGTGAAGGAACGGATGGCCAGGAAGTACGGGATCAGGGAAGTGTTTCCCACGCTGCAGGGCGAGGGCGCGCAGGCGGGGTCGCCCGCGGTGTTCCTGCGCTTCGCGGGGTGCAACCTGGGCTACGACGTGTGCCCCTGGTGCGACACCGACTGGGTGAAGGCGGTCTACAGCGAGGACGTGGACGGCACCCTCGCGCTGGTCCGTGCCGCGGCGGAGGAGGGGTTCGGCGGCGAGCGGCCGGGCCTTCTCCTCGTGGCCACCGGCGGCGAGCCCAGCCTCCAGCTCGACCGGCCGCTCTCCGACGCGCTGCGGGCGCGGGGATACCGCATCTCCATGGAATCCAACGGCTCGCGCCCGGTGGACCGCTCGCTGGTGGACTGGCTCACCATCAGCCCCAAGCAGCCCGAGTTCGCGCAGAAGGAGGGCGACGAGCTGAAGCTGCTGTTCAGCGGCACCGCCGCGCTCGGCATCACCCCCGACGTGGCCGCGGTGCGCCGCATCGCCGCGGGAACGCGCTTCGGCCACTACTTCCTGCAGCCGATCGACATCCCCGCGCACGGCGGGCCGAACTACGAAGAGACGGTGCGCGCGGTGATGGAGCTCGGTCCGCCGTGGCGCCTGTCGGTGCA
The DNA here is from genome assembly GCA_036377595.1 of Longimicrobium sp. Taxonomy (NCBI): domain Bacteria; kingdom Pseudomonadati; phylum Gemmatimonadota; class Longimicrobiia; order Longimicrobiales; family Longimicrobiaceae; genus Longimicrobium; species Longimicrobium sp. The sequence goes on from DASUYB010000208.1 coordinate 39,060, forward strand.
GACGCACAAGGTGATGGGGATCCCCTGAGCCGAAGTGCGTGAGTGCGTGAGTGCGGGAGTGCGACGGAGCCCGTCGTCGCTTCCGCCTGCTGTCCCCTGTACCCTGTTCCCTGTCCCCTGAAGGCGTTCTACACGGACCGCTTCGTCCTTCCCCTTCCGCCGGGGCACCGCTTCCCGATGGTGAAGTACCGCCGGGTGCGCGAGCGCTGCCTGGAGGAGGGGATCATCGCGCCCGCGGACCTGGCCGAGCCGCCGGCCGCGGCGTGGGACGAGCTGGCCCTGGCGCACGACCGCGCCTACCTCGACGCGGTACGCGAGGGCGCGCTCCCGCCGCTGGCCCAGCGCCGCATCGGCTTTCCCTGGAGCCCGGAGATGGTGGAGCGCTCGCGCCGCTCCGCGGGGGCCACCATCGCCGCCTCGCGCGTCGCCCTGGCCGAGGCGGCGGAGCGGGGATGGGGCGTCGCCGCCAACCTCGCGGGCGGCACGCACCACGCCGGCCCCGACCACGGCGAGGGCTTCTGCGTGTTCAACGACGCCGCCGTCGCCGCGCGCGTCCTCCAGCGCGAGGGCGTGGTCCGCCGCATCGCCATCATCGACTGCGACGTGCACCAGGGGAACGGCACCGCCGCCATCTTCGCGCGCGACCCCACCGTCTTCACCTTCTCCATCCACGGCGCGCGCAACTTCCCCTTCCGCAAGGAGCGCGGCTCGCTCGACGTCGATCTCCCCGACGGCGCGGAGGACGACGCCTTCCTGGCCGCGCTGGAGCTCCATCTTCCCCACGTGCTCGACGACTTCCGCCCCGAGCTGGCCATCTACCTGGCCGGCGCGGACCCGTGGCGCGACGACCGCTTCGGCAGACTGGGGATGACCAAGGAAGGGCTGGCCGAGCGCGACCGCTACGTCCTCCACCTCCTCCGCGACGCCGGCGTCCCCACGGCGATCGCGATGGCCGGCGGCTACGCGCGCGACACCGAGGACACCGTCGACATCCACGTCACGACTCTTCGCATCGCCGCGGCGATGCACCGGCAGAACGGCAGGTCTCACACGGAGCCACCGTCGCCCTCGGGGCAAACCCGCCCCCGGGTGGACCTCCGCTGACTCCGATGACTCCGTGCGAGTCTCTTTCCTGTCCAGGCGAACGAGCCGGGAGCTGACACCGCACCCGGCTCGCTCATCTATTCCCGCAGCCCGTTGTTTTCCGATCCAGGGCCGGCGCGCGGGCATTCGATCCGCGCCGGCCCGCCTGCGTTCAGGCCGCCATCGCCGGGCGGCCGTACGTGAGCACCGACTCCAGCGGCAGCCGCGGCGCCCGGGCGCTCGGCGCGCCCGCCACGCCCACGCGGAAGAGCAGCAGCCGCGTGTTTCCTTCCGCCGCCTCGAACAGCGCGTCGAAGCGCGCCCGCAGCTCGCGCAGCTCCTCGCGCTCGCGCGCCGAGAAGACCGTGGCCGCGCTGCCGTCCAGCATCTCGAACATGTAGATCAGCGCGGTCACCGGCTGCACGGCCAGCCCCAGCGACGTCGCGGTCAGCCACACCCGCTCCACCGCCCGCCCGCCGCGCAGCGCGCACGCCGCCGTGCCGCCCCCCACCGTCACCAGGCCGACGGCGGACGAGCGCAATACCGCCTTCTCCACCCGCTCCTGCAGCACCCGGCCGCCGCCCAGCTCGCGCAGCGTGGCCGCCACCTCGGGGCGCTGGGTCACCCGCAGCGCCGCCCGCTGCGCCGCGGTCAGCTCCAGCGCGTCCACCGGCACGCCGTCGCCGGCGCGCTGGGCCTCGTCGGGGGTCCAGCGCAGCTCGCGCATCATCTCGCGGTGCAGTTCGCGGGTGAGCTGGCGGATGCGCTCGCCGGCGCCCAGCAGGTGCGCCAGCTCGGCCAGCCCTTCGTCATCCGTCACCATGTCCAGCCGGGCGCCGCGCACCCGCGCCGCGTCGGCCAGCGCCGTCAGCGCGTCGGCGCCCAGCGGCACGCGCTTGCCCGTGCGCCGGTTGGTGACGCGCGTGGCCAGGTGCGCGAAGAGCGCCGCGTCGTCCTCGGGATCGGCCCCGGCGCGCTCGAAGGTGATGGCGGCGGCCACGCCGGGGTCGCGCGGGCGCGGGAAGGGCTCCATCCGCGCGCGGTAGCCGCGGTGCGCGGCGGCCACGGCCACGTTCTCCACCGCCGCGCCCAGCGCCACGTGCGCCGCGCGCTGGTGCGGGTCCAGCAGCGAGGCCGAGCGGGCGCGGTCTTCCAGCACCCACAGCCGCTCGCCGTCCCAGCTGAAGCGCCACGGCTGCCGGTTGGCGGACGACGGCGCCAGCACGCCGTGCTGCACGCAGAAGCGCACCAGCTCGGGGATGCGCCCGTCCACGCCGCCCAGCGCGCGCCCCGGCTGCCACCCCGCCGCGGCGGTGATCGGCGTGACCGTGGCCTCGCCGTCCGCCAGCACGGCGTGGGGATCCAGGTGCCGCCGCCCGCTGGGAAGCGGCTGCCCCAGCGCCAGCCGCCGCACCGCCATCGCCACGGCCGCGCCCCCCAGCGCC